>JAUNTR010000057.1 GCA_030538575.1 Cruoricaptor ignavus
ACATCATCGTAGATACCGAAAAATCTCTACTCATTTGTCCGATAGAAAACGACCAGATAATAAAAAACTATGTTTTGGATTTGAAAAGCCTAAAAAAAGGAGAGCGGTTTATGTAGCATTATTTTACTTGAAAATATAGAGTGTTTGAAAGTTTTTTCTTAATTTTAAAGGAAAAATACAAAATGCTAATAAAAGTCTATGGAAGTGCCATACACGGCGTTTCTGCCCAAATCATCACAATAGAAGTAAATGTTGCAGGTAGCGGTGTCGGTTATCATTTGGTCGGACTTCCCGATAATGCGATAAAAGAAAGTAGTTACAGAATTTCTGCCGCTCTGAAAAACGTGGGCTACAATATTCCTGGCAAAAAAATTACCATAAATATGGCACCTGCCGATTTACGGAAGGAAGGTTCTGCCTACGACCTCAGCATTGCAATAGGGATTTTAGCCGCATCAGACCAAATAAAAGCAGAGAGCATCGGCGATTATATCATTATGGGCGAATTGTCTTTGGACGGAAGTTTGCGACCGATAAAAGGCGTTTTGCCAATTGCCATAAAAGCCCGAGAAGATGGTTATAAAGGCATTATTCTACCAAAACAAAATACGAAAGAAGCGGCGATTGTAAACGATTTAGAAGTTTATGGTATAGAAAACATCAAGGAAGTGATTGATTTTTTCGACAAAGGAAAACCACTGCAACGCACCGAAATAGATACACGAAAAGAATTTCAGAATAAAATAAATTTCTTCCCTTTCGATTTTTCCGAAGTGAAAGGACAGGAAACCGCCAAGCGTGCTATGGAAGTTGCCGCAGCGGGTGGACACAACATTATCCTTATCGGACCACCGGGAAGCGGAAAAACAATGCTTGCGAAAAGAATCCCGAGTATTCTCCCTTCTTTAACTTTGAAAGAAGCCTTAGAAACCACAAAAATACATTCCGTTGCAGGGAAAATCGGCACAGAAACCTCTCTGATGACGGTTCGCCCGTTTCGCAATCCGCATCATACGATTTCGGATGTGGCTTTGGTTGGCGGAGGAACTTATCCTCAGCCCGGAGAAATTTCTTTGGCACACAACGGCGTTTTGTTTTTAGATGAAATGCCCGAGTTCAAAAGAACGGTTTTGGAAGTGATGCGACAACCGTTGGAAGACCGTGTGGTTACGATTTCCCGAGCCAAGTTTACGGTAAATTATCCTGCGAGTTTTATGCTCGTTGCAAGTATGAACCCAAGTCCGAGCGGTTATTTTCCCGATGATCCGAACAATACCTCATCTGCGGCAGAAATGCAACGCTATATGAACAAAATTTCAGGACCATTGTTGGATAGAATTGATATCCATATCGAAGTGCAAAAAGTAGAGTTTGAGCAACTTGCCGACCGTAGAAAAGGTGAAAGTAGCAACGAAATCCGAGAGCGAGTTCTAAGGGCAAGACAAACGCAAGCGAAACGTTATCAGCAACAAGAGATTAATTACAACGCCCAAATGGGACCAAAAGATATTGAAGCTTTTTGCGAGTTGGACGAGCCTTCTAAACAATTGATAAAAAATGCAATGACCAAACTAAATCTTTCAGCTCGTGCGTATGACCGAATCCTGAAAGTTGCCCGCACAATTGCCGATTTGGAGGGTTCTGCGGATTTGGCATCTCACCACGTTGCAGAAGCCATACAATACCGAAGTCTGGATAGAGAGTTTTGGAATGTGTAAAAAAGCATATTATCTTATTTAGAAAAACCCCTCTTCGAAATTGGTCTTGAAGAGGGGTTTATTGTATGGATTATTTAACATTACTGATTATTTGACGGGGCTACTTTTTTGTCATAAAGTTTCAGGAACATTTTAGAAATCCGCATAAGTACAGCTTGTATATCTCGGCTTTGCAAGAAAACGTTGGTCTGCAAAATCCCTTCTTTTGTACTTGGTTTGGATTTATTGATGTGTAAAATCTGTACATCCAATTTATTATTAATATACTCTCGTACATCGTTTCTCATTTCTCGTACATTATCTATATTCTCGTGTTCTGTTTGTTCCAAAGAAACCAAGACAAGGTTGAAGAAATTATACATTTTTTTATCCAACATTTCCAAATCTCGTTTAAAATCCTCATCGGTAATCTCGTGAAGGTTTTTTACATAAAACATTGCTTCATCACTCAAAAACTTGGTAGATTGTGCCAAATCTTGAATAAAATCGCTACTAAGAATCATAACCTGAGAGGTTTGTTTGTCATTAGTTTTCAGAGATTTTAGGTGTTTTATACTTTGTGTTCTCACATTATAACCGTGTTCTTCCAAAGCGGTAAGGGTTTTGTTGGCTTGTTCCAATTTTGTAATATCAGCTTCCATCAATCCCTTTAAGATAGAGTTGTAACTGGTCGCAATTTCCGAAATGGTAGAACTTACTAATGATTGATATTTCTGTACGACATCCAAATCTTTTTGTTCCAAGACCTTTAATCGGTCTTTGGATTTTTTGGATTTTCTTTCGCTTCTTGCAAATGCGATATTAGAGAAAACAATATACAGGAATACTAATCCAACAAGAATATAAGCCCCAATCTGTCCTCCTTTATATAAAATAAATGCAAAAATAGATGCTGCTGTAAATGCGATAAATGCCGTGATAAACCAACCACCGATTACAGAAAGTACGCCTGCAACACGGTAAACTGCACTATCTCTGCCCCACGCTTTATCTGCCAGGGAACTACCCATTGCAACCATAAATGAAACGTAGGTTGTGGAAAGTGGCAATTTGTTAGACGTTGCCCAAGCAATAATGATTGAAGCAATAACTAAGTTGACAGAAGCTCTTACCAAATCGAATGCGGGTTTGTCTTGCACCATGGTAGCTTCCTCTATTTTTTTCTGTTCAAAACTTGTATTATATCTTCGGGCAACAGAACTCGGGATAATGATGCCAAAAATTCTACTGAACGTAAGCGATGAATTTACAATGCTTCTGGAAATTACATTGGGTTTAAACCTTTCATCACCTTCATCTTGTCTTCCGAGGGAAACTTCGGTTTCGGTTACTTTTTTCGCTTTGGCACTTAGCCAAATGGTAAGCCCCATAATAATCCCCGCAAGTAGGAGCATATAGTTAGGCACAATTACATCGTTCCCTGCAAGATAATCCATATAATATTCACCCGCAGGAACTCCCGATGCCTTCCAGTTTTCGTAAGCCAAAAGTCCTGTGATTGGCACACCGATAAAGTTCACCAAATCGTTCCCAGCAAAAGCCATTGCCAAAGCAAATGTACCAGCTAAAACCACAATTTTTAATGGGTTTACCTTCGCGAATTTCTGCAAAATAAATAATCCTAATGTGGATACTGCAAAAATAATTAAGAGAATAATTGATGTATTATCATTAATAAAAGAAGAGGTTTCTTTGGAGAGAATAGTAGTTCCTTTTAGTCCTTTAATTAAAAGGAAATAAATAATCGCTGTAATTCCTATCCCTGAAAATAATGCTCCATACTTTTCTATTTTCTTTTCGTATTGAAAAGTGAAAAACAATCTGCATAAATACTGCACCAAAACCCCAGCTGTAAAAGCAATAAGGATGGAAAGAAATATGCCCGAAACAATGTTCCCCGTACTTTCAAAATTAATGTATTTCCAAATCTCGCTAATGCTATCATTCTTTGCCATAGAGAACAAAATCCCAGCTGTTAAAGACGCTCCCAATAATTCAAAAACAATGGAAACCGTAGTAGAAGTCGGCAATCCCAAACTATTGAAAATATCTAATAAAATAATATCCGTGAGCATTACAGCAAGAAAAACAACCAAAATTACCTCGAACGTAAAATGTTGCGGATAAAAAATCCCTTTTCTTGCAATCTCCATAATTCCACTGGAAAACACCGAACCAATGACAATCCCAGCAATTGCGATGAGGATAATGGTTCTATAAGTTGCCACTTTGGAACCGATGGCAGAATTCAGAAAATTTACGGCATCATTACTTACGCCTACAATTAAGTCCATTACAGCTAACAGCATCAAGACACCAATAACGAAAATAAAAAAATCCATTCTTTTAAGTATTATTTATAAAGTGTTGCAAATTTACAAACCAAGTTTTAGGTTTGCACCAGATGTTAACAAAACTTAATACAGAAAAAAATAGAACATTCCGCTACAATCGCTCTATATATTTTTGGAAAAATCTCTTTTGAGAATCGAAAGCTATTTCGTTCGGATTAATTTCCGTTTCGGGAATCCAAACAATTTCGGAAACTTCGGAAAGTTCCAATTGCACTTCAAACCTCTCATCTACCTGATACTCAAAGAAAATATCCAACGTATTGTAGTCTATTTCTTTGTAATGATAAACATTGGGTTGGGTTTTCAGCAATTTTAGTTTCTGCGGATTTATCACGATTTTCAGTTCCTCGTAGAGTTCTCTGGCACAGGTTTCTTCGGCACTTTCTTTTGGATCTACAAAACCGCCCGCCAAATCCAATTTACCTTTTTTGGGGTCTTGGTTTCTTCGGGTCAGCATAATTTCGTTTCCACATTTTATAACCACTGCAACTGCTGCTGCACAATTATGAAACAAAACATAATCGCAATGGCTACACGACCATTTTTTCTCGCCATCCCAAAGCAAAGTTTCGTTTCCACATTTCGGACAAAATTTTAGCTGATTCATAATTTTTTGGTTTAAGATTTATTAATTCAACAAAACCTCTAATCCTTTTTATTTCTCGGATGATAGTTTAGGATAACATCTCGTAATTCCTCGGTTTCCAAATGCGTATAAATTTCGGTTGTCGTAATGCTGCTGTGTCCCAACATTTCTTGGATAAAACGCAAATCTGCACCATTTTGCAGAAGATGTGTTGCAAAGGAATGTCGAAATGTGTGTGGGGATATTTTTTTGTTTACATCAGCTTTTATTGCCAAATCTTTTATGATGATAAAAACCATCACTCGGGACATATTGGTTCCCCGATTATTAAGGAAGAGAATGTCCTCAAATCCTTTTTTTACATTAATGAAATTTCGGGTATTTTTTATGTAATCCAAAATCACTTCTGCAGTATAATCTGCCAGCGGAACAAAACGTGTTTTATCGCCTTTGCCATCTATTTTCAAGAATTGTTCCTTGAAATAAATATTAGAGATTTTCAAATTCACAAGCTCCGAAACCCGCAAACCGCAACCGTATAAAATTTCGATGATACAATGGTTTCTCCTTCCCAAATCTGTACCGAGGTCATTGGCTCGGGAAATTTTTTCAATATCTTTAAAATCCAAAGTATCAGGTAAATACAAACCCAACTTCGGTGCTTCTAAAAGCGTTGCAGGGTTGTCTTCCCGAAAATCTTCTTCCAACATAAATTTGAAAAAAGTTTTTACCGATGAAATCCATCGGGCTTGGCTACGCTCGCTAAACCGCTCTTTGGAAAGTTGATAAAGAAACGCCTGTAAATCTTCGTAAGAAATATCTTGCGGTTCACAATCTTGCAACATTGTTTCGGCAAAGTTTTTCAATTTTTGTACATCGCTAACGTAAGCCGCTAATGTGTTTTTAGAAAAATTTCTTTCAAATTTCAGGTAGCTTTCAAAGTTTTTTATAGTTTCCTCCCATGTCATAGTTTTTGCTTTTTAGTTTTTATAATTGGGTATGGTCTATTTTAAGAACTTCTAATTGATGACTTTTCAGGAATTCAATTCCTTCATTATCAGAATATTCATCGATATAAACCACACGAGAAATCCCCGATTGCAAAATCAGTTTGCTACACTCTTTGCAAGGCGACAGCGTAATATACAACGTTGCACCTTTTGCCGATTGTGTAGAACTGGCAAGTTTCAAAATAGCGTTGGCCTCTGCGTGTAGCACGTACCATTGGGTTTTGCCGTTTTCGTCTTCGCATTGGTTTTCCGAGCCGCTGGGCGTTCCGTTGTAGCCATCGGAAATTATGGTTCGGTCTTTTACGATTAAAGCACCAACTTGTCTCCTTTTGCAATACGAAAGTTTCGCCCATTCCAAAGCCATTTTCAGATAAGCGACATCAAATTTATTATGCATAATTTGTTTTAAAAATTCGGTTTTCTTTTCTCCATAAAAGCGGCTACGCCTTCTTTTTTATCATCAAGTTCAAAGAGTTCTCCGAAGGCTTTTATTTCATAATCGAAGCCTTTTTCGGTATCAGATAGATTGATGGCTTTTATGGCACGCTCTATTCCCATTGGTGAGTTTTTAGCAATCGCAGAAGCTAACTCTTTGGTTTTCAATAATAATTCTTCTAAACTAAAAACTTCGTTTACCAAACCTATTTCTTTGGCTTTACTTGCAGAAATCATTTTAGCAGAAAAAACCAGTTCGTTTGCCCAACCTTTTCCTACCAATTTCGGAAGTCTTTGCGTTCCGCCATAACCTGGAATAAGCCCCAAAGTAACTTCGGGAAGTCCCAATTTGGCATTTTCGGATGCGTATCTTATATGGCAACTCATTGCCAGTTCCAAACCGCCACCAAGTGCAAAACCGTTTACCGCAGCAATCACAGGTTTGTTCAGATTTTCTATTTTATTAAAAAGTGAGTTTTGTCCGTTTCTCGCAAGTTCTTCTGCTTTTTCGGTATTGAAATCGCTAAACTCTTTTATATCTGCACCAGCCACAAAGGATTTTTCGCCACTTCCTGTCAGGATAATCGCACGGCAGTTTTTATCGCTTGCACAATCGTCCAAAGCTGTACTCAATTCTTTTATAGTTTCTGCATTTAGGGCATTTAGGCTTTGCGGTCTATTAATGGTAATTATCGTGGTTTGCTGTTCTTTTTCTATTAAAATATTATTCATTTTCAAATTAAGGATTTATGTGGTTTTACATTTTTTTTAGATTTACAAATTTATTCTTTGGCGTGACTCATCATATCCATATCTATATTGATGTTCAGCCCGATGGCGATTTTCATTCCCAGTTCTATATTGGCACGGAAAAAATGACACAGTTGGCGATTGATGATTTCGTTTCTTTTTTCACCACTAATTTTACTCATATGTCCTATAATGTTTTGGATGAGGTTGGCTCTGCCCTCTTGGTCGAGTGCTTTGGTAAAGAAAATCCCAGGTTGAGAATAGTGGTCGTCATCATTTTCATTTCTATTGAAATGGGCAATTTGGTTGCTATCCAATTCATAATCGAAACTGCTGTATTTTGGGTCGGGTTTTATCTCATCAAAACTATTTGGGAAATAATTTGGTGAATCTCCGTAATTTTTTGCATCTGCCATTGCACCATCTCTTTGGTAATTATTTACAGCAAACGGACAACGGTTTACTTCTAACTGATGGGCATTTACGCCAACTCTGTATCGGTGGGCATCGGGATAAGAAAACAGTCTGCCTTGCAACATTTTATCGGGAGAAAAGCTAATCCCATTGATGAGATTGCTTGGCGAGAAAGTCGCCTGTTCCACGTGTGCAAAATAGTTGGCAGGGATTTCGTTTAGTTCCAATTCTCCAACTTCGATTAAAGGAAAATCGCCGTGAAACCAAACCTTAGTAATATCAAAAGGATTCCATCGGAAATCTTTGGCTTGCTCCTCCGTCATTACTTGTATGTGCAATGTCCATTTTGGGAACTCTTGATTTTCTATGGCGTTTACCAAATCTTCCTGTGCAAAATCGGGATTTTCGCCTTTCATTTTGGTCGCTTCGCTATCGGTAAAGTTTTTGATGCCTTGTTTGGTTTTCAAGTGGAATTTCACCCAAACTCTTTCATTTTCATCATTAATCATAGAAAATGTATGCGAACCGTAGCCGTTCATATGTCGATAACCGAAAGGCGTTCCTCTATCGGACATCAGGATAAGAACTTGGTGCAAACTTTCGGGGTTTAGCGACCAATAATCCCACATTGCAGTATGGCTTTTCAAATTGGTTTTTGGATGGCGTTTTTGTGTATGTATAAAGTCTGGAAATTTTTTGGCATCTTTTATAAAAAACACAGGCGTATTGTTGCCTACCAAATCCCAATTGCCATCTTCGGTGTAAAATTTCACGGCAAATCCTCTCGGGTCTCTTTCGGTATCCGCACTGCCTTTTTCTCCGCCCACGGTGGAAAATCTGGTAAATACCCGACATTGGTTGCCGATTTTGGAAAATAATTTTGCCTTAGTATATTGCGAAATGTTGTGTGTTACGGTAAACGTGCCGTAGGCTCCCGTTCCTTTGGCGTGTACAATTCTTTCGGGGATTCTTTCCCTTACAAAATGTGCCAAGTTCTCTTGTAATATAAAATCTTGTAGCAAAACTGGACCTTTTTGCCCTACGGTTTGCGAGTCCTGATGCTCGTAGTAAGGATTTCCTGTGGATGTGGTGAGTTTTTTAGAATTCATTTTCTATGGAGATTTTCAATAATTTACCAAATTTAGCATATTTTTTTCTTTTGAATATAAAAACATCCTATATTTGTAATAGATAAAATTTATTAGATGAACATTCAGCAATTGGAATACCTTATCGCAGTAGATAAATACAAGCATTTTGGCAAAGCGGCACAAGCCTGTTTTATCACTCAACCCACTCTCAGTGCAATGATACAAAAATTTGAGGATGAGCTTGATGTGAAAATTTTCGACCGCACAACACACCCAATACGCACAACCGATGTGGGAACGGAAATTATAGACCAAGCCAAAAAAATAATAGATGCCGTAAACGAACTGCGAAACAAAGCCGATTTGCTGAACAATGTTTTGGGTGGAAAAATAAGCATCGGTATTATCCCGACTGTTTCCACGTATATTTTGCCCACCGAAATTTTTAGTTTTCTGAAAGAAAATACCAAAATAGAAATGGTGATTAAGGAAATGACGACGGAAAACATCATCAAAGGATTAAAATCTGGCGAGTTGGATGCTGGGATTATTTCCACGCCTTACGACGCTGCAAACGAGTTTCACAAGAATTTTTTATTTAATGAAGAATTAATGCTTTATGCCAGCGATAATATATCGCAAAAGGACAGCTATGTTATTCCCGAAGAGTTGGATGTGGAGAAGGTTTGGCTTTTGGAAGAAGGCAATTGCCTAAGAACTCAATTTGAGAATATTTGCCATTTGAAAGAAAACTCATTGAAACCTAAAAACTTGGATTTCTTGGCATCTAATATCAATACATTGATACAAATGGTGGACAAAGTTGGCGGAATTTCCGTAATCCCCGAACTCGCATTATCTCAACTTTCGGAGGAGCAAAAGGGGAAAATCTACCGTTTTCGCAAACCGTTCCCATATCGGGAAATCAGTGTAATTTACTACAAACCAACCTACAAACAAAAGATTATAGACGAATTGGTGCAATCTATAAAAAATTCGGTGGAAACAAAACTGAACTTCAACAAAAACCCCGAAGATTATGTGAGCGTAAAACCGCAGTAGGGTTTTCACTTTTTTTAATTGATGAAAAAAATATAAATACAACAAAATTTAATCTATTCATTTTGTAGAGAAAAAAATAGTCTGTAACTTTGCACCGTTCAAAAAACTCGAGGAAAAATTTGTACTGATTGCAACCTCTATAAAAAATGCTAAAACAGAAACTTCTATTTTAGTTCATTTTATTTTGCAATTATTATACTTTCTCCTCAAAATTTTTAGAAAGTTTAATTTAAATAAAAAAATAGAATATGCCTTATTTATTCACCTCAGAATCCGTTTCGGAAGGACATCCGGACAAAGTTGCAGACCAAATATCCGATGCCCTTATAGACCATTTTTTGGCTTACGATAAAAACTCCAAAGTTGCCTGCGAAACGCTGGTTACCACAGGACAAGTAGTGCTTGCAGGAGAAGTAAAATCCGAAACTTATTTGGATGTACAATCCATCGCAAGAGATGTCATCAACAAAATTGGCTACACCAAAGGCGAATATATGTTTGCCGGAGATTCTTGTGGCGTTATTTCCGCTATTCACGACCAATCGCCCGACATCAACCAAGGTGTGGATAGAGTAACCAACGAAGAAGATTTTGAAGCCAAAGCCAATGCACAAGGTGCAGGCGACCAAGGTATGATGTTTGGCTACGCTACCAACGAAACCGAAAATTATATGCCATTGGCGTTGGATTTAGCCCACGCTATTTTACAAGAACTGGCAGATTTGAGGAGAGAAAATTCTGAAATAAAATACCTTCGTCCCGACTCCAAATCGCAAGTTACGATAGAATATTCTGATGACCACAAACCAATTAGGATAGATTCCATCGTGGTTTCCACACAACACGACGATTTTGCCGATGATGAAGAAATGCTCGCAAAAATCCGTAAAGATATTATAGAAATCCTAATCCCGAGAGTAAAAGCCAAGCAAATTGCGGAAATACAAAACCTGTTTACCGATGAGATAAAATACCACATAAACCCGACAGGTAAGTTTGTAATTGGCGGTCCACACGGAGATACAGGACTTACAGGAAGAAAAATCATCGTGGATACTTATGGTGGAAAAGGAGCTCATGGAGGTGGTGCATTTTCAGGAAAAGACCCTTCCAAAGTGGACAGAAGTGCAGCTTATGCTACAAGACATATCGCTAAAAACCTTGTTGCAGCAGGCGTTGCAGATGAGGTTTTGGTACAGGTTTCCTACGCCATTGGTGTTGCAGAACCGTGCGGACTTTACATCAATACTTACGGAACATCCAAAGTAGATTTGGCTGATGGCGAAATTGCAAACAAGGTTTTAGAAATCTTCGACCTGCGTCCTTACGCTATCGAACAAAATC
>JAUNTR010000058.1 GCA_030538575.1 Cruoricaptor ignavus
CCTCTTGGGTTAAATTCCGCCAAACGATGAATCTCGATAAACATCGGATTTTTAATAAAATCTTTGGTTGCGATAAATGCTGGATTGTAGCGTTCCACGTGTCCAACCTGTGCTTTTATTCCATTTTCTTTACATTTCGCAAGTATTTCTTCCGCCTGTTCCAACGTTTGAGTTACAGGTTTTTCTATGAAAAAATGTTTACGATTTTCTATTGATTTCAGTGCATAATCGTAATGATAAAGCGTTGGCGTTACAATATCAATCATATCAACCTGAGCCAAAAGTTCATCGAAATTATCAAAATATTTGTAGCCAAATTCCGCTTCCAATTTTTTTCCGTTTTCGGTATCGGCATCGTAAAAACCGACTAAATCGTATTTTTCGCTTTGGTTAAGCAATTTCAAATGTATTTTCCCCAAATGTCCTGCTCCGACTAAACCTGCTTTTAGCATAGTGTGTAAAATTTTCCGTCAAAGATAATCATTTTTATTAAGGCAAAAAATAAGATAAAACTCAGAATTTTGGTGTTAGAAAAAATCTATTTTGTTTTAATATTTCAGATGGATTTTCTATTTTTGCCTTTATGCAGGATTCTTATCTACATAAAGGCAAAAGGCGGATTTTGGTGGAATATCTTCGGAATCACATCGGGATTTCGGATGAAAATGTTTTGGATGCCATCAACCAAGTTCCTCGTCATTTCTTTATGGAAAGTATTTTCGAGGATTATGCTTACGAAGACAGGGCGTTTCCCATTGCTGCGCATCAAACGATTTCTCATCCCTCAACAGTTGCCGAGCAAACCGAACTTTTGCAAGTAAAACCAAAAGATAAAATTTTGGAAATCGGGACAGGTTGCGGTTATCAAACCTCAATTTTAGTAGCGATGCAAGCCGCTGTTTATACGATAGAACGGCAAAAAGAATTGTTCGATTTTTCATTAAAAAAATTAAAGGAAATAGATTTTCGTCCGAAATTTCAAAGTTTTGGAGATGGCTTTTTAGGATTGCCTACATTTGCTCCTTTCGATAAAATTATCGTAACCTGCGGTGCAGAACAATTGCCAACCGAACTCCTGCGTCAACTAAAAGTAGGCGGAAAAATGGTTATCCCATTAGGTCCTGTGGAAGAGCAAACTCTTTATAGATTTACAAAAATATCGCCAAGCGAATTTGAAAAGGAAGAGTTCGGAGCGTACAAATTTGTTCCAATGCTGGGGAAAACCAATCAATAAAAAATGATTTTGGAGTTTTGGCATTGATGAATTAAATGAAGAAAATCCCAAACAACTTTCTAAAATCCAAACGATATTATTACTTTTGTATTCTAAGTAAAAAATATGTCGAATACCATTCAGCAAACCATAGAAATGCTACGCCAAGAGCTTCATCAGCATAATTATAATTATTACGTTTTAGATGAGCCTACGATTTCGGATTTCGAGTTCGATGTCAAACTGAAAGAACTGCAAGAACTTGAATTGCAACATCCTGAGTTTGCAGACGAGAACTCTCCTACCCTGCGTGTTGGTGGTGGAATTACCAAAAATTTCCCAACCGTGCAACATCAGTTCAGAATGTATTCTTTGGATAACTCCTACGATTTCAATGATTTGGAAGATTGGGAAAAACGAATTATAAAAACCATAGACAACGAACCTGTGGAATTTGTAGCCGAACTGAAATACGACGGTGCTTCTATCTCAATACTTTATGAAAATGGAAAATTAGCACAAGCCGTTACCCGTGGAGATGGATTTCAAGGTGATGAAATTACCGCTAATGTAAGAACCATTTCCGATATTCCATTAACACTGAAAGGCGATTTCCCGGAGCGATTTTTTATGCGTGGCGAAATTTATTTGACTCGAAAAAATTTTGATAAAATAAATGATGCGAGAAGAGAGGAAGGCTTGGATTTGTTTATGAATCCACGAAATACCGCATCAGGAAGTTTGAAAATGCAAGATTCTTCGGAAGTTAGAAAACGTGCATTATCGGCGGTTTTGTATCAATTTGTTGCGGAAGATTTGCCCGCTGGAAGCCATTGGGAACTTTTGGAAAAAGCCAAGGGCTGGAATTTCCGAACCTCGGCACAAGCCAAACTTTGTAAAACATTAGACGAGGTGAAAAACTTTATTTCGTATTGGGATAAAGAACGCCATAATCTACCTTTTGAAATAGATGGTATTGTTTTGAAAATCAATTCATTAAAACAACAACAGCAACTTGGTTACACCGCAAAATCTCCACGTTGGGCAATGGCATACAAATTTAAAGCCGAAAAAGTAGAAACCGAATTGCAAAGCGTATCTTACCAAGTAGGGAGAACTGGTGCAATAACACCTGTGGCTAATTTGAAACCTGTGCTTTTGGCTGGAACAACCGTAAAACGGGCTTCTCTACATAACGAAGATATTATAAAAAAACTGGATTTACACGAAAACGATTTTGTTTATGTGGAAAAAGGCGGAGAAATTATCCCGAAAATTGTCGGTGTAAATCTTGAAAAAAGAACGCTATTGCAATCCGAAATTCAGTATATAAAAAACTGCCCAGAATGCGGTACAGAGTTGGTAAAAATTGAAGACCAAGCGATACATTTTTGTCCAAACGAAATGCATTGTCCACCGCAAGTTGTGGGAAAAATGATACACTACGTTTCCCGAAAAGCATTGAATATAGAGAATTTGGGGCAAGAAACCATAGAGCAACTCTATCGTGAAAAATTAGTGGAAAATCCTGCAGATTTCTATACTTTAACCAAAGAACAACTGTTGCCTTTGGAAAGAATGGCAGAAAAATCGGCACAAAATATTATTGACGGAATTGAAAAATCTAAACAAATTTCTTTTGAGAAAGTACTTTTTGGTTTAGGAATAAAACACGTGGGAGAAACGGTCGCAAAAAAATTAGTGAAAACTTTTACCACAATTGATGAGCTGAAAAACGCTTCGGTTGAGGAACTTTGCCAAGTAGAAGATATTGGATTGAAAATTGCGGAAAGCATTATAATTTTCTTTCAAAACCAAGAAAATCAATTTATTATAGAAAGATTAAAATCCTACGGCGTACAATTGGAAAAAGGCGAAACAACCAGCGAAATACTGAGTAATGCTTTGGAAAACAAAACGTTTCTTTTCACGGGGAAACTTTCTCTTTTCACGAGAGATGCCGCAGAGGAAATGGTAGAAAAGCACGGCGGAAAAAACATTTCGGCAGTTTCTAAAAACTTAAATTATTTAGTTGTCGGTGAAAAAGCGGGAAGCAAACTGAAAAAAGCCGAAGCCCTCGGAAGCGTAATTATTCTGGATGAACAAGAGTTTTTGGATTTGATAAATAACTAAATATCATCAACTTAACAAAAAAAGGCTATCCCAAAAGGACAGCCTTTTTCATTTTCAATTAATGCTTATTTTAATTCTTCAATATAAAATGACCTTTGATGCTTAGGCTTTCTCCATTAATGGTAAGAATGTATTTTCCTACGGAAAAATTGCTAATATCTATTGCATTTTTATCAGAACTTATCTTGCCTGTTTTCAGTAATTTACCGCTCATATCGTAGATAAAATAAGTATTGTTGCGACTCATTTCTTTTGGTAAATCTACATAAACCAAACTGCTTGTCGGGTTTGGATAAACTCTCACCGTTGGCAAAATATTTTCTCCTGCCACAAGATATTCATCGCACTCTCCCAATTGCGTGTATGTGGAATTGTCTTTATTTCCCGTAGTTTCAAAAACTCTGAAACAACCTGCCTGAAATTGCAAAGCCTGCATAAATCCATTTTTAAAATTGGTTTGATGATAAATGTCTATCGCTAAAACTTTACCATTATATAAAGACCTTATTTCATTATCTTTGGTATGTCCTACGATAATTCTATCGGCTTCGAAATGGTTGAGCATTCTATCAACTTCTTGCTCGGTTACTTCTTGCCTTACCAAACCACGATACCAGTAAACTCCTGTTGTTCCGCTGTTTACAACATTATATTGGTTTTGGCAAGTTGCATCTTGGCTATCGCATCTTTGGAAATTCATACGCATTTTGCCATATTCATTTATTTTACTAATGTCTATTCCCAAATCTGTAACTTGCGGACTAATTCCTCCGTGCATAAAAATATACGGTCCAATTTTCTTCATTATATTTTTGGTTCTCAGCCATTTACCAATTTCTGTATCTGTGTAATACAGGTTCATCATTCTCTTCTTCATCAGCATTGCGTTGTTAAAGTATTTGGTTTCAATATAACGCCAATCGCCGATTAGGTTCATCATTTCGTGATTACCGATAATCAAATGTATTTTCCCGCCAGCGGCTTCGGCTTCTTGCTCCAATTTATAAATGAGCCAAAGGTTTTCGGAAACATTCACACCTCTATCAAATAAATCTCCTGTGATGATTAAATGTCCGTTGCCGTATATCCAATTGAAATTATCATCTATAATTCCTTCGCCTTTCAATACCATACTAAATGCTTCAACCAAATTATCGAAATCCGAAATTACCAAAAACTTTTCAGGAGTTTCGGGATAAGTGTCGGGTTCGTCCTCCAATTTTTCTTTTAAATTAAAGGAAAAACTTTTCCCCATTTGCGGAATATGACTGGTAAGCGTAGGCAAATCTGCTCGGGATGAATAGTTATTTTCCACCAAACCATTTGGTGTAACTTCGGCAACATTTACCGTTCCATCGGTTTTATAAAAAACGTAAGGTCCATCTTGGCTATAACTAAATTCTTTTGTAACGTAAGCCGAAAAAGCCAAATCCGAATCTCTGGTATGCACAGAAATCGCAATGATATTCTCGCCTTCTACAAAATGGGATTTATCTAATTTATAAGTAAAATAATCGTACTGAATGCTGCTACCAATAGTTCCCCAAGGTGTTGTAAGGTGTCCCACAGTTCCGTTTGGCATCAGTTCCGAACGAAGGATTTCTTTACCATTAATGTAAATAACCGCCGCATCATCGTGGATGATATTCAGATAAATATTTTGCAAATTTTCTAAATTCTGTACTTTTATTTTTTTTCGGAAATAAGCCGTAGTTCCTTTTTCCATAACCGTATAAGTCGCACTTGTAGAAATGCCAAAACCAAAATATCTATCGCCAATTCCCCAATCTGCATCATCGTAATTTGCAAGCAACCAATTTTCCGCAGGTGCATTTTCTCCCGAATAATAACTCCACGGAGATTGATAACCAAAGAATAAATCCGAATATTGCTCTATAATTTCTATTTGAGTTGCTATCGAGTTATTCTCCGCATTATCATCATCATCGGTTTCCACTACATATTTCATTTCGCTGTTGCCAAGAGATGTGAAATCTGCCGTTTCGGAAAACTTCACAATATATTTCCCTGCGGAAGGCAAAGAACGAGTAACGGTTTCGGTAAGCAAACGCTCGCCATCTTTATAAAAATGAACTTGGAAACGCTCCACAGTTTTACCACCAAGATTAGAAATTTCTACTTCGGGTACAAACTCTTTATTCTGATATATTTTTGTTCCTTTCGGATTAATGATACGAGAAACCGCCAAATCTACCATTTCAGGATTTGCAGAATATTCAATAAAAAGTTCAGCCGCATTACCCGAATTTCCGTTAAAAGAAAAAGCTCTGCGTAACCTTCCGTTTTCGCCATTTCCATTGATGATAAAGGCGATAGAATTTCCCCTTTGCCAATTTTCTTGATTGATGATTTCTGTAACGATAGCCGACAAATCCGGAGTAGTTTGTGCAGTTCCCGATTGCCCCGAAACCCAGTTTGGAATATCTTTCCAAGTTACGCTATTGGTAGTTTTTGTTCTTCCCGAAATCGCATTTCGAACACCCGCACCGTGCGAAAAAGTTTGTGCATTTACACTCAGTTCGCCTTTTATATTCAGTTCTACATTTCCGCTTGTATTACCATCTGCGGTAAATTTTATATACGCTTTGCTAATCACCGAACCTTTCGGAATTGTAATATCCGTAAAACGTAAACCGATGGTTTGCAATCCTTGAGCTCCGTGCGTTGTGTTTGGCCCCCAAGAATCGTACACCAATTCCAAATCAGAACTTGTTGTAGTTGTATAAGTTCCCGTTTGGTTTTCTTCTGCATCGTCCGTAGAACTCGCAATTTTTTTGGAAAATGTAATCTGTGCATTTGCTGATAATACAGCTAACAAAAAAATGGATAATTGTAAAAGTTTTCTCATAATGTAAGTTATTTAGTTTTACTCTCACAAAGGAAACACATTCGTTTTACCTCATTATTACCTCTTTTTTAATAAAATATTAATTTTGATTTAATCAATATTAACTAAGGATTAATTTCCGCATATTATTTGGTACACTTTCGATTTTTATAGAGAAAAATGATTACTTTTACTAAAATTCTATAAAAGATAAAAAATGAAAACACAGGAACTAAAAGAGATGAATGAACTGATGAAATCTCTGGAACAAGATATTTTGGAAATGCAACAATGGAACGAAAAACTAAAAATCATCGCTCAAAAAAAAGAACAACTCGACCGATTTTATGAGGAAAAATGGATGAATTATTATGATGAAGCAGAACAATATAATGATGAAAATTTAGAAATCCTAAACCAAGATTCCCTATGGAATGCCCTATCGGATACCGATATAGAAGCCCGAGATTTAGTAAAAAATGTAGTAAATCTGCTTTAAAAAGAAATAAAATAAAGCCAAGAATAAAGAAAATTTAACTCTTCATTCTTGGCTCTCAAATCTTGTATCTTGGCTCTTGAATCTTGAATCTTAATATTACAACACCTCTATTTTATCCGTAAGAGAATTGATGAAATTTTGCAATGGCTTTTCCACCATCATTTTTATAAACGGATTAAATTTCCCTTCAAACAACAATTGCACTTCGGTTTGGTTTTCGTTCACCGGGTTCATTTCACCTTTTAGGGCAAAATCCAAGCTAGAACTTGCAGATTTCAAAATCACTTGCTTATCCGAAACCTCATCTATTTTCAGGGCGATTTCGGGCATTCCTTTCAAAGCGAATTTGAAACCATCTTCCCTCGCTTCAAATTTTTGCAAGCCTTCTGGCATCAAATGTTCGTAGTCTTGCGGAGATTTTAACATATCTACCAATTGATTTACCGATTTATTTACGATAATTTTCCTTCCTTCTAAATTCATTTTTTATATTTTTGTACTATAATTTTTAAAGCCTTACAAATGTATAAAGTTTTTGTGAATGAAAAAAAATTAATGCTAAGTAAATCTCCCGAACCTGTGGAAAAAAATCTGAATTATGAAAATATTTCTACATTGGAAATGGCATTGGATTATTTGGAAAACACGTCTTGCACGGAGGTAAACGTCTATGGCGAGTCGTTGGATGATATTTGGGGAAATTTCGTAAAATTATTTAAACCCATAAATGCCGCAGGTGGAATTGTAAAAAACAAGGAAGGAAAAATCCTATTTATTTACAGACTGGAAAAATGGGATTTACCGAAAGGAAAGATTGAAAAAAATGAATCTCTGGAAGATGCAGCAATACGAGAAGTGCAGGAAGAAACCGCTTTGCAAGAGTTGGTTTTGGGCAAATTCATCAACAATACATTCCATATTTATACCGAGAGAAATGGCAAAAAAGTACTGAAAACAACGCATTGGTTTGCTATGGATTACGTAGGAAACGAAATGCCTGTACCACAAACCGAAGAAGGCATAACCGAAGTAACTTGGAAAGATGAGCAGGAAATTTCACGAGACGTTTTGCCCAACACTTTCCAAAATATTAAATTGATTTTGGAAGAAGCAACCATCTAAAATTACTGATATTTTTCAGTTGTTGGATATTTGGATTTTACAACTATTTTTCTTACATTTGTGGTACAATAATGTAATTTTAATCTTTAACACACACAATTTTTATGAAGAAATTCTGGAGAAGTTTGATTACACAATTGATGAAGAAAAGATAAAACTATTAAAGGAATATTTGAAGTAAAACAGATATTCCTTTATTTTTTCCATACAAATAAAAAAATTAAAAAACATCTTTTTTCTTTGATTTTTTCTTAATTATATTTGCTCTGCTAAATCCTTTATGAATACTATAAAATGTATTAAATTTTACATTAAAGTAATTTGTGGATTTAATATTATTTTTAAATTAAAAAAAGATAAAATGAAAAAACTAATCTTCGCCATTTCTACTCTTGCTTTTTCCGCCATTTCGGCACAGGAAAAAGAAACCCAAATAAGTGAAGTAGAAATCTACGGCAAATTCCTAAATCTACCTTATAATAGTGTAAACGAGAACATTACATTAATTAGTAAAAAAGATATAGAACAATCTCCCGCAAAAAGCATTGATGAAATTTTGCAACAAATCGCAGGAGTTGATATACAAAGAAGAGGTGCCAATGGCGTGCAAAGCGATGTTTCCATAAGAGGTGGCTCTTTCGACCAAGTGATGATTTTGGTAAACGGCATTCGTATGAACGATTCGCAAACGGGGCACAATTCTATGAACATTCCCGTAGATTTATCCAACGTGGAACGCATAGAAGTTGTGAAAGGTCCTGCTGCAAGGCGTTTTGGGAATAATGCCTATTCGGGAGTCATCAATATCATTACTAAAACTTCATCGGTAGAACAAGCAAAAATTACTGTGGAAGGTGGCGATTTTTCGACCTACAATTTAGGTTTAAGTTCCAACTTCGGGAATGAAAAATTCACTAATCTTTTCCAAGTAAATTCCGCATCATCAGAAGGTTACAGGCATAATACAGATTATAAAATAAACAATGTTTTCTACCAAAACCAATTGCGTTTGAATAATGGTAAACTGCAATTTCAAGCTGGTTTTTCGGAGAAAAAATTTGGAGCTAATGGTTTTTATGCTACACCAAATGCTACGGAACAATACGAGGAAACCCAAGCATCAGTAGTAAGTGCAATGTACCAACAACGGTTCGGGAACCTCAACATCAACTCGAATATATTTTGGAGAAGAGGGCAAGATATGTATCTGTATAACAGAGAGAAACCCGAAATTTATAGAAATATGCACATCGGAAATAATGTAGGTGGAGAAGTAAATGGTAGTTACCAATCATTCTTGGGAACAACAGGAATTGGTGTGGAATTGCGGAAAGAATTTTTGGCAAGCAACAATTTAGGACACAGGGAACGTTTTATTTCTCAAGTATTTTTCGAGCATCATTTTTCTTTCTTTAATAATAAATTAAATGTTTCGCCAGGGATTTCTTGGGCTAATTATTCCGAAGCTGGCAACTTTTTTTATCCAGGATTGGATGTTGGTTTTAATTTTAATAAAAACCATAAAATCTACGGAAATATAGCGAAAGTAAACAGAATCCCAACGTTTACAGATTTGTATTATGTAAGCCGTACAGAAATAGGAAATGCGAACCTAAAACCCGAAGAGGCTTTGTCCTACGAAGTTGGTTATCGTTTTTCTAAAAATACTTTGGAGATTAAAACCAGTGTTTTCGGGAGAGATACCGAAAACGGAATTGATTGGATAAAAAATGATGCAAATGAATTGTGGAGAGCGGAAAATATCGGGAAAATAGAAACACGAGGTTTGGAAGTGGAAGCTGGACAAAAATTCTCTAATTTCCTGAAATCTTACTCGTTGGGTTATACTTTTTTGGATAACAAAATCTTCCAAAAAGCTGCATTTTCCAAATATGCACAAGAAAATCTGAAACATCAATTTATCGCAAAAGTTGAAACTCAGTTTCTGAAAAATATTAGCAATCAATTGGTTTATCGTTATCAGGAAAGAGCCAACGGTTACAGCTACAATCTTTTGGATGCCAAACTGAACTACAATCTACGAAATATGAATATTTATCTGCTCGTAAACAACCTTACGAATACGGATTACAGAGAAGCTTTTGGCGTTCCGATGCCGGGCAGATGGTTTCACGTAGGAGTAAATTATACGATAAAGTAGAAGTTTGCTTTAGAAGAAAAAAGGTTATAAATTAGATTAAATTTATAACCTTTAATTTTAATATTTCTCAACCAAATATCTGTACGCTTTCAGGTATTTATTAAGGCGTTTTGCATCTTTATCAGAAATCGGTCTGTTGAATCTTCTCAAATCCATATTATCCCTCAAATCGTTTAGTTTTACAGCAACTGCCAATGGCGATTTTTCTGTTCTTTTGATGAAATCATCGTAATTTTCATCGGGATAAATTTTGGATAAACATTTCAC
>JAUNTR010000059.1:0-4601 GCA_030538575.1 Cruoricaptor ignavus
CCTATTTTCTATTCCAAAGATAAAGCGTAAATTAGGCAAAATTTTCTGATATGATTTATGGTGTAACACAACTAACGTTTCACGATGTTTTGGAAATTGCAAAGCATCCGCAAAAAGCAAAACTAAATAAACAAGCCAAAGAGCAAATCCTAAAATCTCAAAGTAATGTCCTAAACATCATTGCTTCAGACAAAACTGTTTATGGGATTAATACTGGATTTGGACCACTATGCGACACCAAAATCTCCGAAGAGGAAACTCGACAATTACAACACAACCTCATCATTTCTCATGCTGTAGGTGTAGGAAAACTGATAGATAAAGAGCTATCCAAAATTATGATGATTTGTAAAATCCATGCCTTATCTAAAGGGTTTTCAGGTGTATCTTTGGAAGTGATAGAACGGATGATACTAATGCTGGAAAAAGACATTATCCCTGTAGTTCCCGAACAAGGTTCCGTAGGAGCTTCAGGAGATTTAGCCCCTCTTTCTCACTTAGTTTTACCATTGCTTGGCTTGGGACAAGTTTGGGATAATGGTATGCCTCACGACACCAAAATTATCTTAGAAGAAAATAATATAAAACCTTTGGAACTGGGACCAAAAGAAGGTTTGGGACTCATAAACGGTACGCAGTTTATATTGGCACACGCCATAAAAGGCTTGGAAAAAATGGAATATCTTTTGGATTTGGCAGACCTTTCTGCAGCAATGACATTGGAAGCTTATCGAGGTTCGGCAAGTCCTTTCAAAAAAGAACTCCACGAAATTCGTGCATTCGCAGGAAGCCAAAAAGTTGCCGAAAGAATGAGATATTTATTAAAAGACTCTGAAAACCTAAAAACCCACGAAGATTGCGAAAGAGTGCAAGACCCCTACTCCATCCGTTGTGTACCGCAAGTACACGGTGCAAGTAGAAATGCCTATGAACACCTGAAAGAACTGACTGAAACCGAACTAAATTCCGTAACGGATAACCCAATTGTCCTAAGCGATACGGAAGCCATCTCGGGTGGAAATTTCCATGGACAACTACTCGCAATGCCTTTGGATTACGCCACTTTGGCAGCTGCCGAATTGGGAAATATATCGGACAGAAGAAGCTATTTGCTACTGGAAGGCAAATTCGGTTTACCAAGATTACTTACTGAAAGTTCGGGATTAAATTCAGGATTTATGATTCCACAATACACCTCCGCAGCTTTGGTTACGGAGAACAAAACGCTTTGTTTTCCTGCTTCTGCGGACTCCATTCCTACAAGTTTGGGGCAAGAAGACCACGTTTCTATGGGTAGCATTTCGGGGAGAAAATTCAACCAAGTGTTAGATAATCTGGTAAATATTCTTGCAATAGAACTTATGTTTGCTACACAAGGTTTGGAGTTTAGAAGACCTGCCCGATGTTCTAAAATCGTGGAAGAAAATTATGACATCTTAAGAAGCGTTGCAAGAAAACTAACCAACGATAGAGAAATAGGAAAAGATATTTTAGCCATCGCTAACCTAATCAAAAATCGAGAATTTGTTGTTAAATAAAAAAATCACATCATGAAAATTTATCTATCTAATAATCAACGTTTTCCACAAAATAATGTGGATAACTCGTGAATCTTAACATTAGGTTCATACAAGTATTTATTTTTCTATCTATATTTGGAATGTAATTTTTAAATGATGATAAAAAATATTACACACCCTGAAATTCATTGTACTTGAAATAAAAATTTAAGAGAAGCGTTGTCGGCTTCTCTTTTTTTGTTGTCTAACCCAAAAAAATGAGATGTTTTTATCTACTGAATCCGCTTCTAAAGAGCGGATTCTTTTTTTAGTATTGTAGCCTCACCAAGAATCGAACTTGGATCTAAAGTTTAGGAAACTTCTATTCTATCCGTTGAACTATGAGGCCTGATTGTTATCTTTATTTAAAAGAGAGTCTTTCTTTATTCAATTAAAAAAATCTCTGTTTTGGAAAAATAAAATCCCCAAAGCTACTGCTAATAATGCAATATAGATAAACATTGTTTTTTGATTTCCTTTGATATAAGAGAGTAAAATAAGTCCTAAAATTCCCACAAATACCAAAGTGAATTTTATATAAACTTCTTGTGTAAAAACGGAACTCCCTATAATACCCAAAGATATTAAATGAAAAACCCGCTCTCTTTTTTGGAAATATTCTTTCATTCGCCAAAATTATAAAAATCCTCCCGAATATTCGAAAGGATTTTGCTGTTTTATTTCATATTTATAACTTTATCTACCACATATTTGGTATTTCCTCGCCAAGGCAAAACGCCGTTGTATTCCTTGTAATGCAAATCGAAATGCTTGCCACTATTATTCTCTAATTGCTGAAAAACCGCTGGGTCTTCCACAGAAAATTCAAATTCGTAACTAGTAAGTCCACCAGCTTTTGCTTGTCCAAAACCTTCCTGTATCAGCTTTCCTTCGTAGGTTTTGAAAACATAGCCTTTCTTCACTGCAAAATTCAGATAGCCGGATTTCACACCTTCACCAAAAACAAAATAGTATTTGTACCAAACGAATACGCCACCAAAAACGAATAAAAGTATAAAAGCCCAAATGAAATATTTCCTAAATGAACTTTTGTTTTCCGTGGTATTATAATCAGTCATAATATATTTAGTGTTAAAATTTTATTTTTTTGCTATGCTTCTGGAAATTACAATTTTTTGGATTTCCGAAGTTCCTTCGTAGATTTGTGTAATCTTGGCATCTCTCATCAATCTTTCTACGTGATATTCTTTCACATATCCGTATCCGCCGTGTATTTGTACAGCTTCTACCGTTGTATCCATCGCTACTTGGGAAGCGTAAAGTTTTGCCATTGCACCACTTTCAGAGATGTCTTTTCCTTCATCTTTCTCGCAAGCGGCTTTCAGGCAAAGCATTCTTGCTGCGGTAATTTGTGTTGCCATATCTGCCAATTTGAATGCAATAGCCTGATGATTAATAATTTCCGTACCGAAGGCTTTTCTTTCTTTGGCGTATTTCAGAGCCAGTTCATAAGCTCCCGAAGCAATTCCTAAGGCTTGGGAAGCAATCCCAATTCTACCACCATTTAGCACGCCCATTGCAAAATTAAATCCAAAACCATCCTCACCTATTCGGTTTTCTTTTGGCACTTTTACATCCGTAAAAAGTAGGGAATGTGTATCGCTTCCTCTTATTCCCATTTTGTCTTCTTTTGGTCCGATTTCAAAACCTTCCCAACCTTTTTCTACGATAAAGGCATTAATTCCCTTATGTTTTTTCTCAGGATTGGTTTGTGCTATTACAATATAATATTGTGCATTTCCACCATTGGTAATCCAATTTTTTGTACCATTCAACAAGTAATAATCTCCCATATCTATCGCAGTTGTTTTTTGGGAAGTAGCATCGGAACCAGCTTCTGGCTCAGAAAGTGCAAAAGCACCAATTACCTCTCCACTGGCTAATGGTACAAGATATTTTTGTTTCTGCTCTTCGTTGCAATATTTCTCAATTCCTGCACATACCAAAGAGTTATTTACAGACATTACTACAGCTGCAGAAGCATCTATTTTTGCAATTTCTTCCATTGCCAAAACGTAAGACACACTATCCATACCTGCACCACCGTATTTAGGATCTACCATCATCCCAAGGAATCCCATTTCTCCCATTTTCTTCACTTGTTCGTGTGGAAATTTTTGGTCACGGTCTCTTTCTATAACTTCGGGCAATAGTTCGTTTTGTGCAAAATCTCTCGCAGCCTGCTGAATCATTAGCTGCTCTTCTGATAAATTAAAATTCATAATCGTAATAAATTGTTAGTTTGTAAAAATACAATTT
The DNA here is from genome assembly GCA_030538575.1 of Cruoricaptor ignavus. Taxonomy (GTDB): domain Bacteria; phylum Bacteroidota; class Bacteroidia; order Flavobacteriales; family Weeksellaceae; genus JAUNTR01. Next base: position 3,840 of record JAUNTR010000059.1, read on the forward strand.
TCATTAGAAATAAGAAAAAAAATATTTTTGGCAGATTGAATAAAAAATTATATATTTACGAAAATCAAAATATCAATATTAAGTCTATAAAAAAAGTAAATAAAATATGTCAATACGAAGATTGTTCGATATTTCTCATCATGCATTGGTAAAGTTTCCCAAAGATAATATGTTTGTAACAAAATATCATGGCAAATGGAGAAAAACCTCTACACAAGAGTTTGTAAACATAGGTAACAAAGTTTCCCGAGGATTGTTGAAACTGGGAATTAAACCTGGTGATAAAATCGCACTGATAACAACCAATAGCCGTACAGAGTGGGCAATAATGGATTTGGGAATTTCGCAAATCGGCGCGATTACCGTGCCTGTTTATCCAACTATAAGTGCAGAAGATTACAATTATATATTTAATAATGCAGAGGTAAAATACTGTTTCGTTTCGGATAGAGATTTGCTAAATAAAGTGAATGCCATAAAAGACCAAGTAAATTCTTTACAAGGCGTTTTCACTTTTGATAATGTAGAAGGAGCTGCCAACTGGAACGAGATTGTGGATTTAGGAGAAAACGATGCCACACAAAATGAAGTGGAAGATATTGCAAAAAGCATTAATCCCGAAGATTTAGCTACAATTATATACACATCGGGAACCACAGGAAAACCAAAAGGCGTAATGCTTTCTCATCAGAATATCGTATCCAACGTTTTGGCATCCGACCACAGAATACCAAGAAAAAGAGGTTTGGATTATAAAGACAC
>JAUNTR010000059.1:4701-10120 GCA_030538575.1 Cruoricaptor ignavus
TTCAAAAAATGGAGAGAAGGTTTGGGAGGCAATATTGTTACTTTGGTTTCGGGTTCTGCAGCTCTCTCAACAAGGCTCAACAAAATGTTCCAAAATGCAGGCATCCCAATATTAGAAGGCTATGGACTTACAGAAACCTCGCCTGTGATTTCGGTAAACTCATTTGATAGAATGAAAGTAGGAACTGTTGGGCATCCGTTGGATAATTTAGATGTAAAAATACAACCCGATGGAGAGATTTCCGTAAAAGGACCTTCGGTTTTCAAAGGCTATTATAAAAATGAAGAAATGACCGCAGAAGCATTTACCGAAGATGGGCATTTCAAAACAGGAGACATTGGTTTTATAGACGAGGAAGGTTTCTTGCACATTACCGATAGAAAGAAAGAAATGTTCAAAACCTCTGGTGGAAAATATGTTGCCCCGCAAGTTATTGAAAATATGGCGAAAGCATCCAAATTTATAGAACAAATAATGGTTGTAGGAGATGGCGAAAAAATGCCGTGTGCTTTGGTTCAACCAGAATTTAATTTCGTGAAAAATTGGGCAGAAAGAAAAGGACACCGCATAGGAAACACACCCGAAGAAATAGCTAACAGCCCAGAAGTAAAAGCCCGAATAGAAAAAGAAATAGATTACCTAAATACCAAACTCGGCAATTGGGAACAAATAAAAAAAATAGAACTAACCCCCGAACTTTGGTCGATAGAAAATGGGCAACTTACCCCAACTATGAAACTAAAAAGAAAAGCGATAAAAGAACGATACATAAAACTCTACAACAAACTCTACGATAGAGAAGAGTAAAATTAAAAATCCCGCTTGTACAAAAATATAGCGGGATTTTTCATTCCCATAAATACCGATTAATTGCTGATTGTCGCATACACTAAAACCCAAAATATTTTCCGTGCATTTTTGGTTATCATTATTTTTTTTACGAAATTTCGGCTTCTTTTTTTATTTTAATTAAAATTTTGAATTTAGAAACTTCCATAGAATATCTGAAAGGCATCGGACCAGAACGTGCAAAGCTCATAAAAAATGTGCTGGAAATCTCTACTGTGGAAGATTTTCTGTACTTCTACCCGATTCGGTATATTGATAAAAGTAAAATCTATAAAATAAAAGATTTACAAGAAAACCTACCCGACGTACAACTGAAAGGCAAAATATCTGAACTGAAAGAAATTGGAACAGGAAGAGGCAAAAGGCTTTCGGCGAAATTCCAAGACGGAACGGGAGTTATAGATTTGGTTTGGTTTCAATATTCAAAATGGTTGAAAGAGCAAATTCCTCAGAACAAAGAAATTTATATTTTTGGGAAAGCCAATCTTTTCAATCAAAATTTTTCCATCGCTCATCCCGAAATAGAAATCGAAGAAAAAAAAGAACAAGAAACTCGGCTAAAACCCATTTATCCAAGTTCAGAAAAATTGACAAAACGAGGACTAAACCAAAAAGTTTTCCAAAATGTTCTGAAAAATATTTGTATAGAAATCCCAACTTTTATCCAAGAAAATCTGCCCGATTATCTGATGAAGCATTTGAAATTAATGTCCAGACAACAGGCTTTTCTCAACATTCATTTCCCAAAAGATATGAACCATTACGAGCAAGCCGACCGCAGATTGAAGTTTGAAGAAGCCTTTTTTTTCCAACTCGGTTATGGATTGAAAAAGCAACATCATCACACCAATTCCATTGGAAATCCGTTTCCTATTGTTGGCGATTATTTCAATAATTTTTATGAAAACCATCTTCCTTTTGAACTTACCAATGCTCAAAAAAGAGTTTTAAAAGAAATTCGCAACGATATGAAACGCCCAATACAAATGAACCGATTATTGCAAGGCGATGTAGGTTCGGGCAAAACTATGGTCGCTCTACTTTCTATGCTTATGGCATTGGACAATGGTTTCCAAAGTTGTATGATGGCTCCTACGGAAATCCTTGCTCAGCAACATTTTGCGGGAATTTCCGAACTTTTGCAAGATACAGGCATCAAAGCAAAATTATTAACAGGTTCTACCAAAACCTCCGAAAGAAGAACAATCCACGAGGAATTACTAAGCGGCGAAATTTCAATTTTAGTTGGCACACACGCTGTTTTGGAAGACATTGTGCAGTTCAAAAATTTGGGGCTGGCAATTATAGATGAACAACATCGTTTTGGTGTAGCACAAAGAGCCAAACTTTGGACAAAAAACCGCATTCCGCCACATATTTTGGTAATGACTGCAACACCAATCCCGAGAACATTAGCCATGAGTTTTTATTCCGATTTGGATGTTTCGGTAATTGATGAAATGCCCGTTGGCAGAAAGCCGATAATCACCGCACACAGAAAAGAACAAGACCGTGTTTTTGTTTATAATTTTTGTAAAGAAGAACTTTGCAAAGGCAGACAAATCTATTTCGTATATCCTTTGATTGAGGAAAGCGAAACGCTGGATTACAAAAACCTAACCGATGGTTTCGACCATATTGTACAGCATTTTAGCGATTATAATGTTGCGATGCTTCACGGGAAAATGACTCCCGCAGAAAAGGAAACCGCAATGGAATATTTTGCTTCGGGAAAAGCCGAAATAATGGTTGCAACAACCGTGATAGAAGTTGGTGTGAATGTTCCCAACGCTTCGGTAATGGTTATAGAAAGTGCGGAAAGGTTTGGTTTATCACAGCTTCATCAATTGCGAGGCCGTGTGGGAAGAGGTGCGGAACAGAGTTTCTGTATTCTGATGACCGATGATAAAATAAGCAACGAAAGCCGAAAACGTATAAAAACGATGTGCGAAACCAATGATGGTTTCAAAATCTCGGAAGTGGATATGGAACTGCGTGGACCAGGCGATATTTTGGGAACGATGCAAAGTGGTGTGGTAGATTTCAAAAGGCTGGATTTGGTGAAAGACAGCAATATTATAAAAGCCTCCAAAGATATTGTAGATGAAATTCTGTACAAAGATGCTTTCCTAAATCTGCCCCAACACCAAGAGATGAAATCCTATTATCTGAGAAATTATAAAGGTAAAAATAAATGGAGCAAAATTTCGTAAAATAATTATAAAAACAAAAAACACGAACAATTTTAGATCAAAATTATTGAAAGAAAATTATCCGTATTTTTTATTAATTTTCAGAGGTTTTTACCCTTCGTTTTCGTTACTTTCTATTTTCCCAAAACCTATTTGCCTGCGTGGTTGTTCTACGATTTTATAGTTATCCAGTTCATATTTCAGGTTTTCTATCCTTTGGGCGAATACATCGTAATCGTTAGCAGAAACTTCAAAAATAAATTGCTGTACGGAGTTTAGATAATCTTCCGTCAATTTACTGGCAGATTCTATCAGGCTATTTCTTAACAATATTGTCTCGATTTGGAAAAACGGAGTTTTCAGTTTCAGATATTGTGTTCGCAAACGTTTTTTCAGACTTTGTGTAAAATCTATAACCATTGTATTGCTAAAGAGTTTCATTTGGTCTGCAATATTCATCCAATACGGTTTTTGGTCGGCTTTGTTGTGTTTTAGGATTTTCATCAGTACGGCATCGGTTTCCAAATCCAGCATTATATACCTCATAATCATCTCTGCACGCTCATCTTTATTTGGAGGAAAAACTGGGATTTTCACATCAAATCTTCCTGGAGCCAAAATTTCCGTATCCATACCTGTTAGGTTATCCGCTGCAATAATCATCAGCAGATTTTCTTCTACAAATTTGTGTATAGAACTTAGGATAGCTTCTTTCGCATCTTCGTTATCCACGATTTGCGAAACGTTGGAATTTCGTTCCATTGCGATTTCATCGGCATTTTCCAGAAATAGTAATTTTTTATTTTCAAACATTACCGTTGCCAAAAAATCATTAAAATCTGTTTTCTTACCATTAATAAAATTTCTTTTGAGGTAAGATTTTTTCACTTCCAAAAACTTATAATCTATAATTTCTGCAATTTTTTTCGCCCAAAAAATTTTCCCACTACCTTTCGGTCCATACAGCACAATTCCTGCGGGTTTGCGTATTCCCCAATCTTTGGTTTGCCTCTCATCTATAAAAGGATTTAGCATTTCGGTAATATAAAAATACAAATCTCTATACCCTATAAAATCCCGTTGGGTAAGTGGCATTTTTTCGCCAAAATAATTATAAACGAAACTATAATTTCCTCCCAACTCGTGGTCTATGCCGTAGCTGGAAACCGAGGATTTGTACATCCCATTTTCAAAAAGATTGGGTTTTTGTTTTTTTATAATATTTTCTACTTCACTCAGTGGTTTATTTATTTCTTTGGCTATTTGCTGGCAAGATTTTTCTTCCATCAAATCGGCTTCATAATCCTTCAAAAACTCCTGATTTTCTATTGCAAATTTCTCAAACTCGGGTTTTATTTCCAAATTCGGAAACAGACAATCCGAAAGCTCCAAATCAAAATCTGTAATAAACTGTTTTAGTGCATATATAGAAATCCCCAATTGTTGGGCAAGTTCTGTTATCTTCATTATATTTTTGTTTTTTATATTGAGAAAATGGTTTGGGCTTTATTTTCTCACAAATTCTTCTTTTTCGTAAATATTATTATTTTTTGGTATTTCTACAATCAATTTATTGGCTTCTGTATAACCCAATGTAGAAACGCCATTTTGCAGCAAAACCCGATAAACTCCCGATTTTGTAGATTCGGAAAACGTAGCATAAGGTTCTGCACTACCCGATTTCACGAGAATAAAATTTCCTGAAGATAAATTGATTTTATTAAAATCCTGCTGATTTATACTGTAAATTTCCGCTTGATTTTCATTCGCTTTAATCTCTGTTTTATTATTGCTAACTGCCATATTTTTCGGCTCGGTATTTTCTACTATTGTTTGTTTTTCCACCAAAATTTCTTGTGGAGCAGAAGTTGGTAAATTCACAATAGCACGATTAACCGCATCTTGAAAACCTTCATCAAAATCCTTTATATTAGACGCCGCAGGATAAGATGCCACTATTTTGCCACTGCAATTTTTCAATTCCAAAATCACACGATTTTTGAACATATTGCTATTATCCTTCAAATTTGCAGTTAGGATTTTACAAGATTCTATGCGATTATTTTCTTCTATATCGGTAATTACAACATATTTTTTTTGTTTCAGTTTAGACTCCAAATGTTGGTTTAGATTATACCGATTTTCAGTTTTAAAATCATCGAATTTCTTTGGCACATAAACATATTCGTAATCGGAAACATTTTGTGCAAAGGCAAAAGAACCAACAGATAAAAGGCAAGTAGCAATTATTTTTTTCATATTTTTTTATTAAAATTTAGGATTAAATTAAAACTGAATATCATTCACTATCTTACATAACGAAAGACACATAGCAAAGTTAATTATAGTTTTTTATTTAAGGTTTATTTTGGCTTTAA
>JAUNTR010000060.1:0-5573 GCA_030538575.1 Cruoricaptor ignavus
AGCACCACGTTGTTTTAATATCAAAAAATATAAAATAAAAATAAACAACGGAAACAATATCAACTTGAAAAACAAACCATAAAACAAAGGTTTGGCATAAATCCCAGGTTTCTGCCAACGCAATTGGCTTCCCACAGAAACCAATGCTAACGGAACGGTGGTTGCTCCCAACTTATCCAAAACTTGGTCTAAAACTTCGGGTACGGAAATCCCAAAAACATTCATAAGAAGAGCCATAAAAAAAGCAATAAACGGCGGAAAACGAAACATCTTTTTCAGAATACCCAAAACAGAACCGTGTCCACCAGAATAAAAGTTGACAACCGCAATCCCAACAGTAGAAAGTGCGACAAATGTCCCAGGCTGATCCACCAACATCACGGTTTTTATACCCGAATCTCCGTACAATGCATTAATAACGGGAATTCCGACAAAAGAGGTATTACCAAAACCTATACACATTATAACTGCACCAATAACCGATTTGCCCCAACCCCATTTTTTGCTGAATAAACCAAAAACCAAAATCGCCAAAGCAATATTGAACCACGCAATCCCGACAGGAAAAAGAAGTTCTAAACTCAACTGAACTTTGGGAATAAAATACAACGCCAATGCCGATAACGAAATATTGATAACGAAAGAGTTAAGTGCAATATGTCCGTTTTCGGGGAACAGCTTGGCTTTCCTTAGAACAATTCCTAAAAAAAGACACAAGAAAAGTAAAATTAAATTAGACATTGGCGTTTATATACTACTTTTTTATACTGAACAATAAAGTTGTTTATAACGATTTCAAATACGCTTCCCAACCTGCAATTTTATAATTTAGTGATGCTTGTTCGGGATTTTCGGCTTTGTAAATTCCTCTGCCCACGATAATAAAATCGGTTTTCAGTTTCTCGAAAACCAACTCGGGAGTATTGTATTGTTGCCCTTTGCCATCACCTGAAGTTTCCAAATTAACTCCCGGAGTGAACAATAGCAAATCTTCTGGAAGTTCGTTTTGTGCGACTCCACCAATTACATTCGGGTGAGAAAGTGCAATTTTCAGAGCTTCATTCCTATAATTATTATCCGTTAAAGTGCCTTGCGAAGACATCCCAATAATTGCAATAACTCCCGAATTATGGAAGAAATCCAACGAAGTGTAACCACCAATAACCTGCGATGTAATAAGGTCTGCCCAAGCGGAAATCCTGTAAATTCCGTAGGAATATTGTAACTCTTGTGTGTTGCCAATATCTGCAAATTTACGGTCTTCCATCAATAGGAAATTATGTTTTTTCGCAATATCAATCAGCGGAAGAATGGTTTTATCGTAATCGAAATCGGTAATAATATCAATATGCGTTTTTAGTGCAACAATATTTGGACCTACTTTTTCCGCTAAATCGTGTAATTCTTGCGTTGTAATAACGTCTGCCGAAGCAATAAGGTTGGATTTTTTTTCTATCGCAATTTCTAATATTTTCTGTGCCGAAGAATGCATTTGGCTTTCCAATTTTTGCTCGTAAGACAACCGTTTCTTTTCCTCGAATTTCACAACATTTCCTGCAAGAAAATCATTAATTCTTTGGATTTCATCATCCGTCAAATGGTTTTCTTCTTTCAACATTTTGCACACTTCGGAAATGGTAAACAGCGTATGCACACGGAAACCTTTGCTCTCCAAAAGTTGCTTTCCGCCTTGCTCTCTGTCCAAAACCACAACAATATCGGATACGGAAATTCCCTCGTTTTCTATCTCTGGAATAGTTTCCAAAAGCGATTTCCCAGAAGTGATGACATCTTCTACCAACAAGCAATTTTGCCCTTTTTGATAAATGCCTTCTATCAATTTTTTAGTCCCGTATTCTTTCGCTTCTTTTCTTTTTATAATTAAAGGAAGATAGCTTTCCAAAGACATTGCAGTCGCCATAGGAAGTGCAGCATAAGGCACTCCACAAATTAAATCGAAATTATCCAAAGGCAACATATCCAACAAATAATTGGCAAGATGTTTCAGTATTTTCGGGTCGGAAGCCAAAGGTCGCAAATCTACATAAAACGGGCTTTCTATACCGCTTTTCAGCGTAAAACGACCAAACTTTATAATTCCAAGTTTATAGCATTCCAAAAAAAATTCTTTTTTACTTTCCATTCTTTTTATTTTGATTTTAGCAAAGTTACGGTTTACAATCGAAAGTCGGAAGTTTTTTATGAAAAGTTGAGATTGAGGTTGAGGTTGAGGTTAAGGCTAAAGTTGAGATTGAGATTGAGTTAAGTAATAAACTAAAACCTAAATTCTACCAATAGAAATTTCGACTTCGCTTTATCTTTATCTTTATCTTTACCTCTTACCTCAACCTTTGTCTCTCTCTGCCTTTGCCTCTACCTCTACCTCTACCTTTACCTTTGTCTCTGCCTCAACTCTCTGTCTTTCCTAAAATTTTCCGTATTTTCGCAATCTATTTTTATTTCTAATGAATTATATATCTGCTGAAAACCTTAGTAAATCCTATGGTATTAAGACTTTGTTCGAGAATATTTCCTTTAATATCAACGAAGGCGACAAAATTGCCATTGTTGCCAAAAATGGTAGCGGAAAATCTACACTTTTGAAAATTCTACTCGGAAAAGAAATTGCCGATAGCGGTACAGTCATCATTAATAAAGATATACAAGTCGTACTTTTCGACCAAGAAATTGATTATAATCCAGAATTGAGCGTAGAAGATTTTATGATGACGCTGGATTCTCCACCGATTTTAGCATTGAAAAAATACCATCAATCCCTTATTTCTCAAAATCCCGATGAGATGGAAAAAGCCATTACCGAAATGGAAAACCAAAAAGCTTGGGATTTGGAAAACGAGATGAAACAATTTTTATCTCAACTGAAAATCGGGAATTTGGATGCCAAAATGGGAACATTATCGGGCGGACAAATCAAGCGTGTTGCTCTCGCAAAACTGCTCACCGAAACCCGAGCCCAACACACGCACACGCTCCTGATTATGGATGAACCGACCAACCACTTGGATGTAGAAATGGTGGAATGGCTGGAAAACTATCTGAGTAAGGAAAAAATAACGCTTTTGCTCGTAACGCACGACCGCTATTTTTTGGATTCCGTTTGCGATATTATTTGGGAAATGGAAGACCAAAATCTCTACACGCACCAAGGTTCTTACGCTACTTATTTGGAAAACAAAATGATACGGGAAGACAACCTGAATGCGACCATAGATAAAGCTAACAACCTGTACCGCAAAGAGTTAGAATGGATGAGGCGACAACCAAAAGCGAGAACTACCAAATCTAAATCCCGAATAGATGCCTTCTACGAAACCGAAAAAGTAGCAAAAACCAACACCAAAAAACAAACTCTGGAATTGGATTTTGAAATGAAACGTTTGGGCAAAAAAATCTTGGAACTGAAAAACATCTCTAAAAGTTATGGCGAAAATGTGCTTTTGCAGGATTTTTCTTATCAATTTCAAAGAGGTGAAAAAGTAGGAATCATTGGGAAAAATGGGGCAGGAAAATCTACACTCCTCAATATTATACAAGGTTTAGAACCAAAAGATTCAGGAGAAATAGAAACTGGTGAAACCATCTCTTTCGGCTATTTTTCGCAGAAAGGACTTAGTTTTAAAGAAGATGAAAGAGTGATAGATTCGGTAAAAGAAATCTCGGAAAATTTCCCGATGGCAAACGGAAGAACGATTTCGGCTTCGCAATTTCTTCGTTTGTTTTTGTTCGACGACCAAACACAATATTCGCCAATATCCAAACTTTCGGGTGGAGAAAAACGCCGACTTCACCTAATGCACGTTCTCTACAAAAATCCTAATTTCCTTATTTTTGATGAGCCAACCAACGATTTGGATTTGCCGACACTCACCGTTTTGGAGAATTTTTTACTAAATTTCCAAGGTAGTTTGGTCATCGTATCGCACGACAGATATTTTATGGACAGAATTGTGGAACACGTCTTAGCCTTTGAAGGAAATGGTAAAATAAAAGATTTCACGGGCAATTTTTCCGAATATAGAGAATGGAAAAAAGGGCAAGACAATATGGCTCCGCAAAATAAAACTAAGGAACTTGCGACAGAAAAACCAACAGAAACTAAATCTGCACCACAGAAAAAGAAACTCAGTTTCAAGGAACAACGGGAGCTGGAACAGATAGAAAAAGAAATGCCCGAACTGGAACAACAGCGTGCCGAAATCCTAAACCAACTGAACAACGAAAGCGATTACGAAAAAATAGCAACGCTCTCGGAAAGTTTGCAAACCCTATCCGACCGATTGGAGGAAACGGAACTGCGTTGGCTGGAATTACAAGAAATTATTTCTTAAATTGATGTTTTAACTAAAATTAAAAATTATGTAACATAAAAATATCAAAAGTTTTTATATTTTTGCCATCTGAAAAAATTTAATTAAAAACCAATGTTTTCCAAAGCTTGCGAATACGCTATAAAAGCGAGTGTTTATATTGCGGGACAAAGCATCTCCAAAACTCTTGTAACCGTAAAACAGGTTGCAAATGCCACTGACGCTCCTGAGCCTTTTACGGCAAAAATTTTGCAACAACTTTGTCGTGCCAATCTACTGGAATCTGTTCGAGGGAAAATGGGCGGATTTCATTTTAATGACGAACAATTGGATTCGATAAAAATCTACGACATTGTGGATTTAATAGATGGTTCTAAAATTTTCACGAGTTGTGGTTTGGGCTTGAAAGAATGTTCCAACGCCAATCCGTGTCCTGTACACGAAGATTTCAAAATTATTCGTAGTAAAATGTTGGAAATGTGTCAAAAATTTTCGCTACGAGATCTTGCTCTAAAAAGCAACCAAGGATTCTTTTTCTTGAAAGTCTAAATTGATGTTTTTAATAAAAACATTGATGTAATAAAAAAATCCGTCTTTTTGTCATAAATCTATATTTTGGTTAAGATTTTGAATACTTTTTAATCAAAATTTAAAACAAATGAAAAAAGCCCTAATTGTTGTAGATGTACAAAATGATTTTTGCGAAGGTGGTGCATTAGCCGTTCCCGAAGCCAACAATATTATTCCTTACACCAACCTATTGATGGAGGAAAACCAATACGACCAAATTATCTTGACCCAAGATTGGCATCCTGCAAACCACAAAAGTTTTGCTGTAAATAATGGTAAAAACGTAGGCGAAACCATCAATCTAAACGGTGTTCCGCAATTTATGTGGCCTGTGCATTGTGTGCAAGATACTTTTGGTGCAGAGTTCCACAAAGATTTGAATATAGAAAAAGCAACGCATGTTGTGCAAAAAGGTACAAATATAGAATTTGATAGTTATAGTGCGTTCCAAGACAACAATCATTTTATGAAAACTGGTTTGGAAGATTTCCTGAAATATCACGAAATACAGTTGGTAGAAGTGGTTGGCTTGGCATTGGATTATTGCGTAAAATACACTTGTCTGGATTCCGTACAAGCAGGATTTGTTACTTGCCTGCATTTCCATGGAACGAAAGCGGTAAACGTAAAACCCGAAAACGGCAAAAATGCCATCTACCAAATGCTGGAAAACGG
>JAUNTR010000060.1:5673-9968 GCA_030538575.1 Cruoricaptor ignavus
TTCTTGCCTTGCTGTTTTTGTCCAAATTATTTTTCGCTTAGCCATTCTTCTATTTCTTGCTCAACTTTATCATTCGTGAAACTTTCTCCTTTAGAATATTCGCTTCTCGCTTTTTCAATTCTATTTAGTTGATTTTCTGATAATTGAAAAACCTCCTCACTCAACTCAAAATCAAGAAGTTTTTTTAATTCTTTAATAATCCGTATTTCTTTCAATTCGGTAATCTTATTGATTAACTCCAATTTTAATTCTAAATCAGCTGCACTCATACCACAAATTATTTATTCCAAAAGTACATAAAAATTTATTAGCAAATAAGGTTTTATATTACTTTTTATTTCTATTTATAAAATCTATTCTATCCAAAAATTAAAAACCTCGAATGTTTTCTTTTAAAAGCATTCGAGGTTTTGTATATTTTTTTATTAATAACGTAATTACAACATTTTCAGATTATTAACTTCCAGTTCCGTTAAAATTCGCCAATGCCCTCTCTTGATATTTTTCTTGGTAAGACCTGCAAACATTACTCTATCCAAACTCTCTACTTCGTAGCCTAATCTTTGGAAAATCCTACGGATAACACGATTCCACCCGATATGGATTTCTATACCGATTTCATTTTTCGGTTTACCTTCGATGTAAGAAATACTGTCCACTTCTGCCACACCTTCCTCCAAACGAATGCCTTCTCCTATCGCACGCAAATCTTCTATGGATAGTTTTCTATCGAGTGTAACGTGGTAAATCTTCCTCATATTAAAAGAAGGATGCGTGAGTTTTTTGGTTAAATGACCATCATTCGTAAGGAGAATAACACCCGTTGTAGAACGATCTAATCTACCAACAGGGAACAATCTGTACGGCGAAGCATTGGCAACCAAATCCATAACTGTTTTTCTGGCTTTTTCATCTTTCGTGGTAGAAATGTAGCCTTTTGGTTTGTTTAGCAATACATAAACTGGTTTTTCAGGAGTAATACCTTGTCCATCAAAAACCACTCTATCGGTTTTTTGAACTTGGTAACCCATTTCCACAACCACTTTTCCGTTTACTTCTACCAAGCCTTGTTTTATCAATTCATCAGCCTCTCTCCTACTGCATATTCCAGAATTGGCAATGTATTTATTAAGACGAATAGTGTCTTTATTAATGTCTTTTTCTATTTTTTTCAATCGGCGTTTTTGCACAAAATTCTTTGTACGATCGCCATCTTTATCATCAAATTTATTGAACGGTTTTTTGCCGTATTTCAAATTTCCTTTTTCGTATTTATCTCGAGAATCGAAATTTCTTCCTGTTCTACGTTCAGTTCTATCATTTTCAGAACTATGGGATTTCTGAATTTTTGGTCTTCGGGATCTGCCGTTATTTTGCTCTCTGCTCATTTTTTATGTTCTGAAATTTTTTGCAAAGATAAAAAATAATATCTGCTTTTGAGTTTCATTAATTCATTAAACTAAATTTAAGTTCCTCAAACTCTTGATTAAAATAAAAAATCCAAACAATAATGCTTGGATTTTCTGAAATATATCGGATGAAAGATTAACCTTTCAATGCTTTTATTTTCTCGGTTAATGCAGGGATAATTTGGAACGCATCTCCCACCACACCGTAATCGGCAGATTTGAAAAACGGAGCTTCGGCATCGTTATTAATCACCACAATAGTTTTGGAGGAATTAACACCCGCCAAATGCTGAATGGCTCCCGAAATACCGATAGCAATGTACAAATTCGGTGCAATGGCTTTCCCGGTTTGTCCAACGTGTTCGCTGTGCGACCTCCAACCAATATCGGAAACTGGTTTGGAGCAAGCCGTAGCAGCTCCCAATACATTTGCCAAATCTTCTACCATTCCCCAGTTTTCTGGTCCTTTCATACCTCGACCTGCGGAAACTACAATCTCTGCTTCCTTCAAATCTAATTTACCTGAAGATTGCTCTTGGGAAACTACTTTTATATCCGTATTTGCAACGGAAAGAGTTTTCACTTCCTCTGCACCGCTTACAGGATTTTCTTTAACACCAAATGCATTTTGAGAAACGGTAACAATTACACCCGAAGTTTCTGCTTTTACTTGCATAAAACCTTTACCCGAAAATGCTTTTCTTTTCACTTGGAAAGGCGACACGGTTTCAGGAGCTTCCAAAACATTGGTAATCAAAGAGAAGCCTTTTTCCACAGCTAACATTGGTGCAATGGAAGAAGCATCTGCACTGTGCGGAAATACGATAATTTCGCCGTTTGCCACTTCATTCAATGCTTGTGCATAAGCCTTTGCACTAAAGTTTTTCAGTCCGTCATCTTTTACATTAATGACTTGGTTTGCCCCATATTTATAGAGCAAATCCGAAGCATCTGTTGGGTTTATAGATACTGCGATGAGTGTATCTCCTGCTTTATCAGCGATTGCTTTTGCGTAAGACACGGCTTCCAAAGCTGCTTTTTTGTACACTCCATTTATATTTTCTGCGTAAACGAATACTGCCATTTTATTTAAAATTTGAGATTAAAATTTTTTGAATTTAATATTAATCAAGATTAAAAAAATCAAAACCTTGATTATCTATTTATAATGATGTTAGATAACTTTTGCTTCCTCGTGAAGAAGTCTTACCAATTCATCTAAATTATCAGGTGTTACCAATTTTACGGCAGCTCTTGGTGGTACGCTATCGAAACTCACGGCTTGCACTTTCACTTCGGAAGAAGTTGGTTCTACAACGTTCAGCGGTTTTGTTCTGGCTCCCATAATTCCTCTCATATTTGGGATGATGAGTTCTTTTTCGTCCACCAAACCTTTTTGTCCTGCAACCACAGCAGGCAATTGCAGAGATACGGTTTCTTTACCACCGTCTATTTCTCTAACCACAGTAGCTTCAGTTCCGTTCACCTCTAATCCTACAGCTCCGTTTACAAAAGATTTCCCCAAAAGTTGAGCGACCATTGCTGGCACAGCTCCGCCATTGTAATCCAAAGATTCTTTACCACAAAGGATTAAATCATATCCTCCGTTTTGTGCTACGGCAGCAATTTCTTTTGCCGTAGAAAAACTGTCTTTTGGTTCTACGTTTACCCTTACCGCATCGTTTGCACCAATTGCCAAGGCTTTTCTTATAACAGCATCGGTTTCTGCACCGCCTACATTTAGAACTGTTACAGTTGCACCTTGCGAGGTTTGTAATTGCACAGCTTTGGTCAATGCAAACTCGTCTAACGGATTGATGACCCACTGTATGCCATTTTTATCGAAGGCAGATTTATCTGCGGTAAAATTGATTTTGGAAGTAGTATCGGGAACACTACTGATACAAACTAATATTTTCATATTTAATTATTTATTAAAATTTAACTGTGGCTAATATAAGAAAAAAATCTATTATGCATGCATAATAGATTTAATATTTTATTATTCGGAACATTTAATTTCCGATTAATATTTCTTTTACATTAAAAGCAATATCCTCTTCATATCACATCATCTTTAATGACTGAACCTAATCACAATCGTTACTTCAAATCAGGGCGTGTTGGGCGAACTTCTATTTTGCTTGGTAGCGTTCTTGGGTTCATTTGTAAAATATCCAAAATAAGATTTCCTAAATCTTCGGGTTGTATTTTCCACGCATCTTTTTCAGATGGCGTATGTCCGTTGAAGTTAGACGATACTGTTCCAGGCATTATAGTGGATACTTTTATGTTATATTTACGCAAATCCAACATCGCTGCTTGTGTAAATCCTACCACGCCAAATTTGGAAGCATTGTACCCCGAAGCATTTTCAAAGAAATTAGTGCCTGCCAAACTGGAAATGGATATATAATAACCTTCGGATTTTTTCAGTTCTTCCACTCCTGCTTTCAAAGTGAAGAATGCACCTGTGAGATTGGTTTCTATCATATCGTTCCATTCCTCAGCGGAAAGTTCATCCACAGGTTTAAAAACGCCTAAACCTGCATTGGCAACTACCACATCTATCTTACCAAATTTTTCTACAATTTGTTGCACCGCTCTATTTTCGTCCTCTAAATTTCTAACGCTGGAAACAACGCCCAAAACTTGCGGAGAAACCTTTGCCAACTCTTGTTCTGCGGATTTTACATCTTCGGATTTTCTACCACTAATGGCAACCGAATAACCTTTTTTCAATAACACTTCTGCGATACCGTAACCAATTCCTTTTGTGCCACCTGTAATATAAACTACTTTATTTTCCATACCTCAAAGTTACAAAAAACACCTCAACTCGGAGGTGTTTTTATTTAATTTTAATAGAAATTTAACTTAGAGTAA
>JAUNTR010000061.1 GCA_030538575.1 Cruoricaptor ignavus
CACCAAGAGGCGTTCCACAAATCGAAGTTACATTCGACATCGATGCCAATGGTATCCTAAGCGTTTCCGCAAAAGATAAAGGAACAGGTAAAGAACAATCTATTAAAATCCAAGCGTCTTCTGGACTTTCTGACGAGGAAATCGAAAGAATGAAAAAAGAAGCACAGGAAAACTCTGCCGCAGATGCTAAAAGAAAAGAGGATGCAGATTTGATAAACAAAGCTGATGGTCTTATCTTCCAAACTGAAAAGCAATTGAAAGAATTTGGTGATAAACTTTCGGCAGATAAAAAATCGGCTATCGAAACCGCTGCCACAGAACTGAAAACTGCTTTTGAAGCGAAAGATATGGAAGCTATAAAAACCAAAACAGAAGCCTTAGATGCGGCTTGGATGGCAGCTTCCGAAGAGTTGTACAACGCGCAAGCACAGCAACAAGGTAATCCTGATGCTAATGCAGGACAAACCAACAACGGAGCAGATGATGTACAAGATGCAGATTTTGAAGAAGTAAAATAATTTTGATTAACAACAATCAAAGATAATTAACAAACCACTGTAAATGTAATGTTTACGGTGGTTTTTGTTTTCAAATATTTTTTACCGTTAAAATAAAAAAATCCTCGAAATTACGTTTCGAGGATTTCGCTATTTGGCAAAAATTTCCTTTAATTGAGAAACAATGCTACTATTTCCAGAAACGGTAATGTCACCAATTTTATCGGCAATTTTTTCCATATATTCCATTTCCTTCAACTTCCACAAAGTGGTGTTTTCTTCCATCAATTTTGCGGTGTTCAACATACTTCTTGTAGAAGCGGTTTCCTCCCTACGCATAATGGAATTGGCTTGTGCTTTTTTCTCAGCCATTAAAACTTGGTTCATAATTTCCTTCATTTCACCAGTTAAAATCACATCTCGAATTCCTGCATCAGCAACTTTCAAACCCAAATCTTCAGCTCGGTTTCCGAAGTTGGCTAAAATTGTTGCACCTACATTGTCTTTTTTAATTAGCAATTCATCCAAAGTTAAAGCTCCCACAAATTCCCGCAACGCTAATTGCATCAAAATGTACAACTGTTTGCCGTAATCTTTATTTTCAGTTACGGCTTTCAAAACGTCAGAAATTTGGTAACGCACGTAGAAATTAATCCGCAAATTCGCTTTGTCTTTGGTCAATAATTCTTGTCCTGCGATTTCCATTTGTTGCATTCTCACGTCGATTGCTTTTACTTCCACAGAAATTTCGTTGTTCCAAAAGTAGTAAGTTCCAGCTTCCAAAACGTTGATAAATTTTCCGTTGATGAACAACAAACCTTTGTTCTGATTAGCAACAATAAATTTTCGCACAAAGTTTCTCAAACGCATATCTTCCAAAATATTGGTAGAAATATTTTCGGTAATTTCCACCTTTTTTAAGTCGATTTTTTGGAAAGTTCTATCGATTACACCTTTCCAAAAAGCGTATTGTCCAACTCCGAAAACTTGCTTAAAGATGCCGTTTTCGTACATTAAAACCAACTCACCGTCTTTCACTTCCACGATTTCTAACATCGAAGACAAAGTCTCGTTTTTCAATAAAATATTCAAGTCTTCATCTGTTTTGAATTGATTTTTCATTTCAAAAATTTCAATAGATTTTTTACCAAAAACCCAGTAATTGCCTTCTTTCAAAATCTTAATCAAGTTTCGGTTTTTGAAAACCAATGCGACTTGATATGCTTTAATTTGTAAATTTCTAATCATTTTTTTATTTTTTTTAAAGGTTAATCATTAAAAGGGAAAAAGCAAGTTTTATCTTCCGAATACGGCGGAAAGAAAGCGTTTCTGAACATTTTCGATTTCTTTGAAATTGATTTTCCTGAATTTTTCTACGAATAATTTTTTTCTTTTCGGAATGAACGAAATGCACATTCCTACATTCAAATCAATTCCTTTCGTGGATATTATTTCAAAAATTTCAATTTCGCCAAGATTTCAAATATTTAAAAATTATCTTCTTTACTGGCTTTTTTCAAAATGCTGAGCGAACAGCCGATAAAAGCCTGCGTTTTTCCTGACTTCTGTTTTTTAGAGACAGAAAACTCTGAAATAGATTTGCAGTCTATTCTTTACAAAACTACGTTAAAAGCGTAGTGCTCTGACCAACTGAGCTATACCAAACCAAAATTGGTAGCGGGACTCGAACCCGCGCTTGCTATTTGTTCTACCGTTGAACTATCCTGATTTTACAGGAGCAGGATTCGAACCTGCAACATATAGCGTTTGTAGAAATTATATGGTCAATTTCTAAAACCTTCAAATCAAGTTGGACAGAAATATCTGATGCATTTTTCGGCAAGATTTTCTGCAATAGTGCTGTACAGAAACACCTAACAAGACTTGTTTGATATCTTTATTAATTCAAATTAAATCTTCAAAAATTTGAATTATTTTCCAATTAAATGTGCAACTACACGAATCTGTTGTTCAGGATATGCCGTTTCATCTCTACTTTGAACGAGGATTCGGATGTTGTTTTCCAAACCGACTTTCAGCATTTTATAGAAAATCCTGTTTTCGGTTCTTGGGATAAATCCAATTTTGTAATCCTTATAATAGATGGCAACTGCTCGTGCATCGTATCTGTTATTTTCCTCCAATCTCAGGTTTAATTCTTGACCGATTTTCAGTTTTCTAAAAACCAAAGCACCGTCATAGTAAGTAAATCCTGCGATATTAAAGTTGGCTAAATGTTCCATTTCTTTATTATTTTTTGGTTAATTAATCATTCCGAATTTTCAATCCGAAATTTTTCTTTGTTGATTCATTAGGATTTGAACCTAAACTGCAAGAGTCAAAATCTTGCGTGCTAACCAGTTACACTATGAATCCGATTGTTGTGGAAGTGATAAGGTTCGAACTTATTCAGCCATTAGGCACTTGTTTTACAGACAAGCCCAACTCACCATCGTTGACGCACTTCCGAAAATTTAATATTTTGATAAAAAAAAGCACCTCTTTTGGGGAGGTGCTTCAGTTTTTTGCATTACAGTTTCATCAACTGAATGTGCAGTATAGCGACCTCGGAAAGTTTTCACTTCCATAAAATTTTCCATCAAAATGGAGTGGACAATTCGCCCATTTTGTTTTTTGTGATATGTATAGTATGTTTTGCATTTTTTTGTTTTTTGTTTATATTTTACTAAAAAGAGTCATACACTCTTGTTTCATTTTCGGTTGCAAAGTAAAAACGAATTTTTCAATCTCGCAAATAAAAACAACATTTAAGTAATTGATTTACAGTATTTTAATCTTAATTTTTGAAACAAGAAATCCCTGTCCACAATAATTTGCAGATACTCAATTTTTCTAAATGACTGTTATCATCAGATTAATCCTCACTTGATATTTTGCTTAATCATCATTTTTTTTATGTAAATATTTTTTCATTTTTTGTTAATTTTTTTTCATTCTAAATAACTTCAGGCTTTAAAACAGAAAAACGCCCCAATTTTTGAGGCGTTTTTTGTATCATTTTTTTATTAATTTCAGAAAATTACTCCATAAAATATCTATAAAAAACACAAGTTGCCCCGCTTGAAAGCATAACATCACAATAGAAAAACCCTTTTATTGACGGACTTTCCCATAGATTTTGTGCGATATGTGTTCTTTGAAGTTTCATAATATTTTCGATGCAAAGATAAAATTTTATCTTGAAATAATGGGAAGTTTATTGTGATGATGAATAACTAATCATTACAAGTTCCAATGGTTTTGCAAACACCAGTAACTTCAACCTAACAAAACACTGAAAACTCCAATAATTGGTGGAAAATATTGCCGACTTTATTATCTCATTTTAGCTGTTTACAAGAGCTGTTTCATCTCCATTTCAATTGATATTTAAGCACTTAACAATTATTTAAATTTTGCGATTAAATAAAATTTAGTATATTTACCGAAGTTACAACTCACCAATGTTTCACTATAAATATTAAAATATGGAAATCACAACCGCACCATTTAATGCTGAGTTTTTGGAAAACCAACTGAAAGCAGCTTTCCCCGATTATCTTATTAAAAAATCGGGCAAACGGATTGGCGTACGCAAAAAAAAGATGACTTTTACCCAACACCTCACACTCACAATAAAGCCTGAACAAGGAATCGTGAAAAGCCAAAATGCATTGTACACCGCATGGGCACTACTGATAGTGGGAATCGCAATTGCTACATTCAATTTTTGGGGATTGATTTTTATGGCGATTCCGATAATATATGTATTTGCAAAATCTTCATCCATAAAAGCGTTAGAAAAACAAGTAATGGACAAAGTAAAGGAAATCCTGAACAATTCTCAGGATGAATAAACTACTGTTGATATTCATTGTGTTGTTTTATGCCCAACTTACCCATGCACAATTTCTTGTAATAACGGGTACGGATGGCTATGCTAACATCCGAGAGTACAATATGACACAATCGGGTAAAACACTGAAAAACAATACTGTAGTATTTTGGATGGATGAATACGATGGCCCAGGGTATTCGGATGACTGGCTGAAAATCTACTATTCGGAAGATGCCTTTTACAAAAATGCTGATGAAACGCTGGAAAAAATGGAAATCGGTTTGGTACACTTGTCCCAGGTAACGCCTTTGGAAGAATTGCAAAAGGCTTCTGAAAAAGAAATTTCCGTGAAATACGATACACAGAAATTCAATTTCAAAGATAAAAAAATAGTCTGGGGAGAAGACAAAACCTACATCAAAAAGGTAAACGGCAAACCACTTTTCGGAGCAGATTGTGGACTTCCGAAAACCGAAATTACCAAAGCTACAGCTATTATAAATAACCAAACCATAGCAATCCCAAAAAATCTGCTGTGGAATATATTGGGAGCAACCAACGGATTTCGATACTACAAAAACGGAAACACCTATTTTGCCATACAATCCAACGGAGATGGTGCTTGCGTATATCATGTAGTTTGGGTTTTCGAGAATGGAAAACTGACTCAAAGATTGATTGGAAATATATACTAAATCTGCTATTTTTTGTACTTGCAAAAGATATGAGTAAAGCAAAAAACCTCATCTATTTTAATAGAAATATAAGCGTAATATAAAACTCACCTAACTAAAAAATATAAAAATGAAAAACAAAATTTCAAACCTCATCCTTGCATTCAGCACACTTTTATTCTTATTTTCCTGCTCGGGACCGAAAGGAAAAGATGTTTCCAAAGACCCAAAATACGCCGATGTGTACAACGGATTCTTCGTTCCTACACAAACGCTATACTACTACGATTATACGCATTCCAGAGGTGATAAATCGGGTTATGTACTCTCGAAATTCACGGATGTAGAACGTGCCAAGCTGATAGAAGAAATACCTGTATCGGAGACCAAAGTCATCATTCACAAGGTACTTGAAATAGAAGGAAAAGACGGTACGGTAAATGTAATCGTTAAAGGAAAAGTCTTTCCGAACTTCAAACATGAAGGACACAGTTTCATGGCGAGTTGGGAAGATATAAAAACGGCATTACTGAGAAAGTAAAGCACCATTAAAACAATAAAAATCCTCAGCTTTTACTGAGGATTTATTATTTCTTTCAGAACATATAAAATAATCCTAATTGCAAATTACCGTATCGGAATTTGTCGGCATAATTGTCTGTTGAAGATTTATATGGAGAATTGATACCAAGAGAGTAACGCAAATTTACCCCAATATTTTGGTTAAGTTTGTAACCCGCACCTACACCCCAACTGAACATTACAGGTTTGGTATCATCTTTAAAATCTGTTTTGGGGTACTGCGAAGAATTATCCATCACTTGAGCTGATGCGATATTAACATTCACTTCCGGACCTGTTTCCAAAAACACTTTTGGCATAACATCTATCTGAAACATAACAGGTACGGAAATATAATCCAATTGCCAATATCCCTTTTCGTTTGGGTCGTTTTTCAGTTTAATATTCGTTCCAGCGTTTTGGTACAAAACCTCACCTTGTATGTGTAGATTTTTGCTTATGGTATAATTTGCCAACAATCCACCGTGGAAACCAAATTTCCCTGACAAATTTCTAAATCTATCCTCGCCTGAGATAGAGCTGTAATTTCCACCGCCTTTTATCCCAAATTTCACGGGAGCTTTAGTTTTGGTATTTTTTTGTGCACTTGCCAAACAGCCGACAAATAGCAGAATAACCAATGATGCTTTTTTCATTTTTTTCAACTATTATAATTTCAAAAAACTGGTCTGCAAAGGGCAACAGACCAGAGATTTGTAAAATTTAAACTTATGATAAAACCAATTCGCTTTTAGGGAATATGAATGTTTCTGCCCTCTGAGGTTTTTATAATTTTAATTACTTAGTAAAAGATAAAATAACAGATGTATTTTGATCCGAGATATTGAGTTGCAAGGTAGAATTATTATCCAAAATTCTTATCGGAAGTTCGTATTGTTGCCCGTTTTGGGTATAATAATAAGTCCCGTTGCTATTGCTCCATTGGTAATTTTCCGTACCAGTTTGGCAACCATTGTCACTTGGTAGGCTAAGGAAAAGCGTTGCCGTTGTTGCTGTGGTATTTATATTGGTATCTTTCCAACATTGTACATTGGTTACATCTGCCGTAGAACCATTAGCTGTTACAGCTCGTAATTTCCAAGTTCCTATGAAAGGGTCGTTGTTTTCAGTTTTTTTATCATCATCTCGATTACAAGCAACCAATATGGAGCAAGCTATAATCGGAATTACAAAAAAAGAATAAGGTTTCAGAAAAGTTTTCATTGTGATAATATTTTGTGATTTGATGTTCCAAAGTTATTCCGATTACAATATCCTCACAATCCCGAGTTCTCGTGAAAATGCATTACCCCTTTTTAGGGAATTTTTAAAATAATACAAAAAGATGCTCTTTATTTATCAAAACCTTAGTATTTTTACATACCACATTTACAAATAGGTTTTACTTTTTATGAAAAATAAATTTTTGTGTTTTCTATTGTTTTTACTTCTTGGCTCGTTTTTTCCAAAAGGACAAGAACATACGTTTTTGGACAGTCTGAACAACAGCCTTACCAATGCCAAAACAAATAGAGAAAAGGCTTTGCTCCTAATGAAGATTTCTGACTATTGGTCTTACAGAGATACCGTAAAAGCATTTGATGAACTAAGAAAAGCAGAGCAATATATAGGGCAAGACCAAGTTCTAAAGGGCATACATACTTTCTACAAAGCTGGTGTATATTACGATAAAGATATAGAAAAAAGCCAAACCCATTATATGGAGGCAGAAAATATTTTGCAAAATACAAATAGTGCAGAAGCCTATGAATATCGTGCAAAGGCTTGGCATAACTTTGCTGCATTAGAACAAATAAAAGGTAACCAAAAAAAATTCTTGGACATTACGTTACAACAATGTATTCCTCTATCAGAAAAATCTGGGAATAAAGGACTTATCGCTGGTTATAATACAGATGTAGGAATGGTATTTCATAATCTAAAGGAATATGATAAAGCTGAAATTTATTTCAAAAAAGCACTGAAAATATTAGATACCACAAAAAACCAAAATGAAAGTATTGCTTGGACACAACTAAACTTAGCAAATACCTACCACGAAAACCAAAAATACGAATTGGAAATTGCTGCTATTTCGGAAGCTGAAAATGCACTGAAAAACCTACCGCAATCACAATACAACAGCTTGGTTTTCCTACAAAAATCCAGATATTATAGTGCGAACAACAAAAGCACTTTAGCTCTGCAAAATATACAAAAAGGCATAGATTTTTCTAAAAAAATGAATTTGGATTATGATTATCTTACTCTAACTTTTGAGAAGTTCAGATTTTTAAAAGAAAAGAAAGATTATAACAATGCTCGTGCAGTTTTATTAGAAATTTTGGGAAACAAAAAATTCTCGGGAAACAAAAAAAACCAATTGGTATTTCTCGCAGAAATTGCCGACTTGGAAAAACAAGCCCAGAATTATGAAAAGGCATACCACTACTCCTTAGCCTACCAAACACTAAACGACTCACTAAACAAAGAAAATGAGAAAATACAAATCCTAAATCTGGAATCCAAATACAAATCCAAAGAACAAGAGGAATCCATAAAATATTTAGAAACCAAAAACCAACAACAATACATTATTTTTGGCATTAGTGCTATATTATTTTTTAGTATTGTCTCTTTTTTAATCTACATATTTTACCAAAGAAAACAGCAAAACGAAGAGAGACTAAAACATCTGGAACAGAAAAAAGATTTGGAAATAAACCAAGCCCTTACCGATGGTGAAAACAAAGAACGAGAACGCATTGCCAAAGAACTGCACGACGGATTAGGTGGCAGAATGACTGGTATAAAAATAGGATTAGAGCAAATTGCAGAAGAAACCCAAAACCCGAAACTTGCAGATTCGGTAAAACAATTAGACCAATGTCTTACCGAATTGCGAACCACATCTAAAAACTTAATCCCCGAGACACTTTACCGATTTGGGTTGGAAGAGGCCCTGAAAGATTTCTTCCAAAATATGAAAAATGAACGCCTCAACATTTCTTATTACCTAAAAAACCTTAATCAAATAGATGATAAAAAAAAGCAACTAAACCTATACAGAATTGTACAAGAAGCCGTAGGCAATGCAATGAAACATGCTAATGCTACCGAAATATTGGTGCAATGCACATTGGAAAACAACCTTCTACTGATAGATGTAGAAGACAACGGCGTAGGTTTCGACTTGGAAACAGAAAAAAGAAATTTGGGACTAAGCAATATAGAAAAAAGAACAAAAGCACTAAATGGTACTCTGAAAATAGAGACTGCTCCTAATAATGGAACGATAATAAATATAGAATGTAAGATATGAATAAAATAAAAATAATGATTTGTGATGATCATCCGTTGATTACCGAAGGACTGCAAAGTTTCATTAATCATAAAAAAGAAATGGAAATTATTGCAACCGCTGCTACTGCAAAAGAACTAAGAGAAAAACTGCCCGATACTCCTGCAGATATTTTACTACTGGATATAAGCCTACCAGACGGTAGCGGAATAGATTTGTGTGCAGAAATAAAAAAGAAATTTCCTGATTTGAAAATCATCGGACTTAGCAATCACAACGAGCGTAGCTTTATCCTAAGAATGCTAAATAATAATGCAAGCGGATATCTGATAAAAAGCACATCCATCACAGAGATTGAAAAAGCCATACGAGAGGTGTATTATGGTGGAATATACTTTGGTACAGAGGCCAAGAAAACCCTTGCCTCACTGGTTAGTAATGAAACAGAAATACCACCCGTAACCAAAAGAGAAAAAGAGGTTTTACAATACATTGCACTTGGATTTACATCACCGCAAATTGCCGAAAAAATGTACATCAGCCCGCAAACTGTAGATAGCCATAGGAAAAACCTAATGTCTAAATTCTCCGTAAACAAAGCTGTAAACCTCGTGCAAAAAGCTAAAGAACTGGGAATTATCTGAAATAATGAATAATGAATAATGAATAATTAAAAAATTCTTAATTCTTAATTAATAAAAAATTAGCTCAGTTCAAAAAGCGTGATTTCGGGTAACATCCCTACTCTACCAGGATAAGCAATAACACCAAATCCTCGATTAACATAAAGGTATTTACCTTCGCTTTCGTACAAATCTGCCCATTTTTTGTAACGATATTGCACAGGCGACCATTTTACGTTTTTCAAATCCAAGCCAAACTGCATACCGTGCGTGTGTCCCGAAAGCGTGAGTGCAATATCCGCTGGATGATTTTTCACGACTTTATCGAAATGCGTTGGGTCATGGCTCATCAATATTTTTGCTGCATCAGTTGGAATTCCCTGCGTTGCTTTATCCAAATCACCATATTGTGGAAATGGTTTTTCGCCCCAATTTTCA
>JAUNTR010000062.1 GCA_030538575.1 Cruoricaptor ignavus
TGAATTTCCGTAACAGCAATATTTACCTTTTTACCTTCAAAAACCAAATTGCCTTTGGCAAGACTTCCCAAGCCATCGGTTAGGTATATTTCATCACCATCTTTCATTCTCAATACTTTAGCGATGTGGTTTTGCTCTTCGGGATTTATTTTGGTTTCAGGAAAAATTTCTCCAAAAAATAGTTTCATACTTTTTTTAATTAAAAGTTTTTTTAGTTTTAAAATTAAATGAGTTTTAATCGAAATCCTCTTCCAAATCGTATCTTGCAGTTGCAGAAATTGAAAGGTCAGCAAATTCTTTTCTATCGAATTTCAGTTTTGCGACCATTGCAATCATTGCAGCATTATCTGTTGTGTATTCAAATTTCGGGATAAAAATTTCCCAACCCAATTTTTCGGCATTTTGTTGCATCGCATTTCGTAATCCCGAATTGGCGGAAACTCCACCTGCAATGGCAACTTGTTTTATACCAAAATCCGCAGATGCTTTTTGCAATTTTTCCATTAGAATTTCCACGATGGTTTTTTGCACAGAAGCACACAAATCGGATAGATTTTCATTAATGAAATTCGGATTTTTTTTCAATTCTTTTTGAATAAAATACAATACCGATGTTTTTATTCCACTGAAAGAATAATCGTAGTTATCCAGTTTTGGTTTATTAAATTTAAATGCATCGGGATTTCCTTCCTTGGAAAGTTTATCAATAATCGGTCCCGCAGGATAATCTAACTCGAAAATTTTTCCTATCTTATCAAAGGCTTCTCCTGCGGCATCATCTGTGGTTTTCCCGATAATTTTCATTTCAAAATAATCTTTTACCAAGACAATCATCGTATGTCCGCCACTTACCGTAAGGCAAAGGAAAGGGAATTTTGGAGGCGTAGGATTAGCATCTTCTATAAAATGTGCCAAGATATGTGCCTGTAAATGATTGACTTCTACCAACGGAACATCCAAACTCATTGCTAAAGATTTTGCAAAAGAAGTTCCCACGAGAAGAGAACCCAAAAGTCCAGGACCTCGTGTAAAACCTACTGCGGAAATATCTTTTTGTTGTATATTTGCCTTGTCGATAGCAGTTTGCACTACGGGGATTATATTTTGCTGATGTGCTCGGGAAGCCAATTCCGGAACAACACCACCATAATCGTTGTGTATATCTTGGTTGGCAGCAATGTTGGATAGGATTTTGTTCCCGCAGATAACAGCTGCCGATGTATCGTCGCAAGATGACTCTATACCTAATATTATTGTTTCGCTCATTGTAATGGCAAATTTAGAGAATAATAACGAGAATAAAAATAATAAATCTGTACAAGAACAGATTAGCGATTCTGTACACCGAAAAGTAGAGGATGTACAAGATAAAATAAAAGAAGCCGCAGAATTTGCAAAAGATGCTGTAAACAATCCTTTGGGAACTGCGGAAGAAATTGTAGAACAAGCCGCAAAAGATGTTACCAGTACCAAATGGTGGGCAAAATTGTTGCTTTATGTTTTTTGGATTGTGGTTTCCATTTTTGCTTTGGTTTTTGTGGTTCTTAATCTAAATCCTACCAAACAATGGGCAGCAAACCAAGCATTGCAACTTCTTAATCAAGATTTTAAAGCGAAGATGAGTACCGAAAGTATCGAGGTGAATTATTTCGGAGATATTACGATACGAGGCTTGAGGATAAAGGATGACCATGATTTTGATTTTATAAAAATAAGAGAATTGCGTGCCAATTCCGATTGGTTTCGGTTGGTTGCCAATGCAGTTTCGGGGAGCAATGCTCTTAGTTTTAATTACGCTAAATTAACCAATGCGGATATAAAAGTTATTACTTACAAAGGCGATAGTATTTCTAATTTCATTCGGTATATCGATAATTTTGATAGCGGGAAACCTGCCGATCCGAAGAAAAAACCATTTCAACTGAATATAAGAGCCGAGTTGGTAGATTCCAAAATATCCATCATCAATCAAAATAGCGAAGGCGATGCAGGACGATGGTTGTTGGCAGATAAAGTGAATCTAAACGCTCCTACAATTACGGTAAAAGGAAGTGATGTTTTTGCGAGGATTAATAACTTTTCTTTTGTAACAAAACGCTGGGGGAAAAGCCATTTTGTAGAAACATTTTCGGGCGATTTGGCTATAACTAAGGAATTTTTATCTCTGAAAGATTTAACCTTTAATACAAGCCACTCTTTGTTGCAAGGCGATTTGAAATTTAATTTAGATAAAAAAACAGGTTGGCAAGATTTCAATAATAAAGTCTTTTGGGATATGTTTTTGAAACGAGGAAGCCAAGTTAGTGGTTACGACATCAGCTATTTTGTAACCGATTGGGACAATCCCAAACCGATTAATGTGTCGGGAAATATGAACGGGACTTTGCAGAATTTCAACCTGAAAGATTTCGTTATCGGAAATCGGGAAGTGAGCATTGCAACGAAAACTATCTCGCTAAAAAACTTGCTTTCAGGGAAATTTGTGATAGAAACACCTTCGATTTCCACAGATTTTACTTACATAGATTTAAAGGAAATGTTGCCGAGTTTTATTTCCGAAAAGATGCAAAACTTTGCTGATGATTTCGGCAGACTAAGATTTTCGGGAAATGCAAGAGTAATGCCCGAGCAAATTTATGTAGAAAAAGGCAACCTGATTACAGGAATTGGGCAAGCGGATATTTCGCAATTATACCTTACAGATTACAGCACAAATTTACCAAAATACAAAGGTTATTTGCAAGTAAAACACCTGAATGCCAGAGTGATTACCAAAATGCCCGAGGTTGGATTAATTTCTGGAAACTTCGATTTGGATGGGCAAAGTTTCAATGTAGAAGAAATGAAAATCGCTACACGTTCTGATATTTCATCAATTGAAATTTTGGATAAAACCATTCATAATATTCATTTGGATGGCGTTTTGGACAAGAGAACTTATCAAGGTTTGGTAAACGTAAACGACCAAAATGCAAAAGCCGACATCAAAGGATTTATCGATTTCAAAACCTCTCGGATTAGTGCAGATATTTCGGCAGATATTAAGGCTTTAAATCTCAATTATTTCACGGGACAAAAGGGCAACCAATCCGTTCAAGGTTTGGTAGAAGGCAAGATAGAAATGTCTAATCTCAATGATTTGAATTTGGATGCAAGTACCAGTGGATTGGCGTTTATGAACGGGAAAAATGTTTACAACATTCCACAAGCCGAAGCCAAAGTTTATGTAGCCAACGGAAACCGAGTGATAGAAATAAACGCTCCGAATGCCGTAATCGGTAGAATTGCTGGGAAATACAATCTTTCCGATTTAGTAGCGATGATAGAAAATGGTCTTGGCAAAATATTGGTAGATTCTAAACCAAGAAAGCTGTACAAGAACCAAAGTTTTAATGTTGAGTTTGAGGTCAATCAAGGCTTAATCAATTACTTTGAACCGAACCTGAAAATCCCAAGTGGAGTAGGAGTTACAGGCTCTTACGATGGCGATCACAATAATTTGGTACTGAATATAGATGCGAAAGAATTGCTCTATATTATGACAAAAACCGAAAAAATTACCGATTCGGATAGAGCTGTTGCAGCAGAAAATCCTAATTACAGCCTTTCCGAAAATACAGTAGTAACAAAGGATAGCATTGCGGTAAACAATATTGTTGTTAAAATAAATACCGCAAACCAAGACGAGCAAATTTTCACTAAAATAGATAGAGTAAAATACGGCGAAACGATATTTAAAGAAGTTTCTGTTACAGGACAAAATGTAAATGATGAAACATTAAATGTAAACATTAATCTACTCGGCGGAAATGAAGATGAAGAGAAAAACAATCAACTGCAATCCTACGCCATCAGTCTCAACCAAACTACAAACAAAGACGGCGATTATGTGGTGAAGTTTTTGCCGACAAAAGTTAATTTTAATGATGTGGTTTGGCATATAGATACCGATGACGAACCAGAACATTCCATTACTTATCGTAAAAAGAATGGTGAAATTCTAATCCAGAATTTTAGAATGCATTCCGATAACAGTTTACTTTTGCTTCGTGATGCTTATTTCAAATCGGGGCAGGATTTCCAAGCGACAGGTGAAATTCGTAATTTCCAAATCGGTAAGCTCTTGGAAATGCAAAGCAACGGAAACGGAATGGGAATCTACGGCATTGCCAATGGCGAATTTAGTTTTACTAAAAACCAAAACAATCTGGAACCTTTGGTGGATTTGGATATAGAAAATATTGCCATCAATGGAAAAGATATGGGGAAAATTATCATTAATGCCAAAAATAGCAGCGAACCCAATATCTTCGATGTAGAAGCCAAAGTAGTTTCCAGTGGAATTATCGGGAATAATAATTTGCACGTTACAGGAATCATTAATAATAATCCCCAAACGCCAACTTTGGACATAAAAGCCGATATGAAGGATTTCGATTTGGCATTTTCCCAAGAATTTGTAAAAGACGTTTTCGGGAATATGAGAGGAAAAGCTAATGGGATTCTTAATATTTCAGGGCCTATAAATGATATAGATTATAGTGGAGATATTTCCTTGCAAGGATTTGGGATGAAACTCTTGTTTACAGGAGTTGATTATTCTTTTGAAGACACCGTAATCCCATTATCCAAAGGGCGAGCTATTTTGAACGAAATAAAACTGAAAGACGGTAGAGAAAATTCCAGTGGTACAATTTCGGGAGTTATAGATTTTGAAACTTTGGCATCTATGGCAGTGCAGCTCATTATGAGAGCCGATAATCTTATGGTACTGAATACCCAACAAAAAGATTTCGATTTATTTTGGGGTCGAGTTTATGGGCAAGGTAGTTTATATGTTTCAGGTCCTGTTTCGGGGCTCACGATTGCTACGGATTTAAACGACCCATTTAAGGCATTGAACAACAGTATGTTTACCTTCAATGCAGGTTCTACTTCGGGTGTTGATGAATTTAAAATGCTGAGATTTTTAAAAGAAGATGAAACAGGAACAGTCGTTATAGAAGATAAAAAACGTTCGGGTCCGAATATGAACCTTGATTTCAATATTGCGGTGGACAGAGGCACAACCGTAAATGTAGTTTTACCCGAAGATGTAGGAAATATTAGCGTGAGAGGAACGGCTAATCCGCTGAGATTTCAGTTGTTCCCGAATGGTAATATTGCGATGAATGGCAGTTATTTCGTAGATTCAGGAACGTTTGTTTCCAAAGCGATAATGGAGCGAACTTTCCAAATCGTAAGCGGCAGCAGTATGCGTTGGGATGGCAATGCAATGACTCCCGCTTTGGATATAAAAGCCAATTATATGCGTGCTGTAACCAATGCAGGACAATATTTGGGAACAACTTTACCAGCTGTTAATATTCTGCTTTCTGTGGATATTACGCAAACATTGGATAATCCTAATATCGCTTTGGGAATTTCTGCCCCAGATTTATCCAGTCAATTAAAAGAAGCATTGGATAATAAAATGATGAACGAAGACGAAAAAGTAATACAGTTTGGTTCTATACTTGTAATGAATTCTTTCAACGTACAAAACTCTGGTGGGTTCGATGTTAATCTTGCAAATACTTTGGAGTCTTCGGGATATAATTTGTTGTTCCGACAATTAGGTTCGGTTCTTAATACCATTAGTAATGAGTTTCAGGTGGATTTGAATTATCTGAAAGGCGACGATGCTTCCAACACAGGCGACAGAGCCAATGCAAGCGTAAGTTTTGCCCTTTCCCCAAGAGTCTCCATAAAAACAGGTTTGGGCGTTCCGCTCTCCAAAGGAACGGAAAATACCGACTTCAATTACCTTTCAGGCGAGGGAATTATAGAATACGATTGGAGCAAAAACAATGACAAATCCCGATTGCTAAGGGTTTATTCCAAACCATCTAATATTGGCTTGGTTGCAGGTAGTGCAGGGAATGCGGGAGCAAACCAATCCTACGGTGGAGGTGTGGTTTACAGCAAAAGTTTTAATACTATTTTCAAAAGAAAGAAGAAGAAAAAAAACATAGATTCTATAAAAACCAAAGAAGACACCATAAAAAATGAAATATTGAAATAAACCAAAGTAAACAATATACTTTTGTTAAATCTTGTTAATATTTAATTTTTTTTCTAAGTTTTGTTTTTTTTTCGTAGATTTGCAAAAAATATAACGGATTTTTAATGAATTAATAATTAAAGAGATGAAGTACCAACTTGATGAAATCGACAAAAAAATACTGGATTTCTTAGTAGAAAATACCAGAATGCCTTTTACGGAAATTGCTAAGCAAATGGATGTTTCCGCAGGAACTATCCACGTTAGAGTAAAGAAAATGGAAGATGCAGGGATTATCCTGGGCTCTTCTCTTACCATAGATTATGGGAAATTGGATTACCATTTTACAGCGTACATTGGGATTTTGCTTACAAAATCTAATAAAACACAGAATGTTTTGGCAGAGTTAGCAAAAATACCAAACGTTATAGAATCTAGCGTAATCTCTGGAAAATACAATATCTTCTGCAAAGTAAGAGCAAGAAATACAGGAGATGCTAAAAACATCATTTATCAAATAGATGATATAGAAGATGTTATGAGAACAGAAAGTATGATTTCTATGGAAGAACACATCAGCGATAAAAATAGACTGATAAAAGCAGTTACCATATAATTCTACGAAAAGTATAAAAAACAATAAAAACTTATGGAAAATTCCATAAGTTTTTTTTACTTTTACAGTATGGAAAATACTTATTTCAAAGGAGAAAGTCCCAAAAAAGATATGGGATTTATCACCTCTTTATTGGCATTAGTTCTGTTTACAATTATGGGAATTGGGATAGATACCGACCAGTTTTTACAAATGAAAGATAATGATTTAGAAATCCCAATTTGGTATTTTTATATGATTTTTGCAGTAGATATTATATTGATAATCAGTATTGTTTTGATATTCTTTTACCGTAAAATAGGCGTTATTTTATTTCCTCTTGCCATGTTGGCTCATTTCATTTTTCATTTGTATTATTTAGATACATTTTTGTATTCCGATGTTATGGCACTTTTCGTTTTTGTCGGTATAGGTCTGTTGTCTTTCATCCCGAAATGGCAGTTTTTTAAATAGAAGATTATTAATGCATCTTTAAAAACTCACCCTACTTTTTTTCGCAATATGAATGCAGTTCTTATCATCATCGGAGACGAAATACTTTCCGGGAATACTTTGGATACCAATTCCTATTTCATTACCTCTCAACTGAAAGAAATTGGGATTGCCGTGAAACAAATTTTCACCATTCCCGATGAGGTCGAACGTATAAAACAAACCCTGAAACAAAGTTTGGAAATTGCCGATATTGTAATTTCTACGGGAGGAATTGGGCCAACCAAAGACGATAAAACGAAGACCGCTTATTGCGAATTTTTCGAAGATAAACTTATATTTGATGAATCGGTTTATGAAAATGTAAAAAATATTTTCGCCAAAAAAAATAGATTAGAATTGTTGGAACTGAACCGACCGCAAGCGGAAGTTCTATCCAAAGCCCGAGTTTTGCAAAACGATTATGGCACTGCACCTTGCCAAATGATAGAAGAGCAAGGGAAAATAGCGTTTGTTTTGCCAGGCATACCTTTCGAGGTAAAACCTTTGATTAAGGATAAAATTATTCCGCTTTTAGTAGAAAAATTAAAACTTCAACATATTGTAAATCAGGTAATTTCTGTGGTAGATTTCCCTGAAAGTTTGTTATCCCAAACTATCGAAAAATGGGAATTGGCTTTGCCGAAATACATCACATTATCTTATCTGCCAATAGGAAATCGCATCAAACTAAGGCTAACTGCGTTTGGGCAAAATAAAGCAAAATTAGAGGAAGAATTGCAAGAGCAAATCGCATTATTGAAGCCTTATATTTCGGATAAAGTAATCTCGTGGAACGGTAATGATATTCAGGAAATTTTGCGAGATATTCTCACTCAAAGAAAAATGACACTTTCCACAGCAGAGAGTTGTACAGGCGGAAAAATCGCTAATCTCATCACATCTGTTTCTGGGAGTTCGCAGTTTTTTCTTGGCGGAATTATTCCTTATGAAACCGAAAAAAAGACCCAAATTTTAGGAGTTCCCAAAGAGTTAATTGATGAGAAAACTGTAGTTTCTGCCGAAGTTGCACAAGCCATGAGTTTGGGTTGCCAAAAGCTTTTTGATACCGATATTGCGATTTCTACAACCGGAGTTGCTGGACCAAATTCGGATGCGTTTCAGTCAGAAGTTGGGACGGTATTTTATTCCATAAGAATTAATGATTTCGAGGAAACCAAAAAATTACATTTTCCACACTTGGAACGCACTGATTTTATAGATTTCGTTTCCCAAAGGGTTTTACAAGATTTATTGGTAGCTTTAACTTTAAAATCTTAAATGGTTTTGTATGGAAAATATTTTTAAAAAAAAGAATCCCGCAGTACAATTTGTAAAATAATTTTGTATTTCTTAGGTAAACGAAGTGTCATTGTTTAACTTTAGAATAGAAGTATTAATTTCAAAAAAACTGCGATTGTTAAAAAAACACAAGGGAAGACAAAAGGGCTTACAAACCTGTTTTGAAACTTATTTTTAAGATAAACAGAGCCGTAAACTTACTACCGAAAAACAAAAAATAGATTTATAAAAATCAATTCCATAGTTTTAGGCGAAGAACTTTTTTAAATGATAAAGTTTCAATTTTTTAGGTTCTGAATTTCCTTAAATCTCATTTCTCAAATTCTATCGAGCGGAGATTGT
Organism: Cruoricaptor ignavus; assembly: GCA_030538575.1. Classification (GTDB taxonomy): domain Bacteria; phylum Bacteroidota; class Bacteroidia; order Flavobacteriales; family Weeksellaceae; genus JAUNTR01. Next base: position 8,775 of record JAUNTR010000062.1, read on the forward strand.
ACTTTTCCTACAAATTTCTCTGAAACATTGGTATAGAGTAGGGTGGTTTTTATGTTGTTGTGTCCCAATAGTTTTTGTATGAGAGAAACATCTGTACCGTACTCCAAAAGATGCGTTGCATAGCTGTGTCGCAAACCGTGGATGCCTATTCGCTTGCTAATTCCAGCTTTGGTCATCGCAGTTTTAAAAACCGCTTGGGCACTGCGTATGGAAAGCGAATCGCTATATTTACCTTCAAACAAAAAATCCTTCGGACGATAGGTTTTATAGTAAACTCTAAGTTCCGCCAGAGTGCTTTCGGGGAGATTTACATAGCGGTCTTTTTTGCCTTTTGCCCGAGAGATAAAAACCCGCATATTTTGGCTATCTATATCCTCTATTTTTAGGTTTACAATCTCGCTTACCCGCAGTCCCATACCGTAGCCCAATTGTATTATCAGCCGATGTTTTTGGTTTTCAGTAGCATTTATTATTTTTTTTATTTCATCTTGGGTAAGGTATTTTGGTAGAAGTTGAGGTTTTTTTGGTCTTGGAATATCGAAAAACATTTTCTCCCGACCAAGAACTTTTTCAAAATAAAATTTCAAGGCATTCATTCTGCTGTGGATTTGGTTTTCTGATAGATTTAGTTCCTTATGACAATACAAGATGTAGGAGCGAAGTTTTTCTGGACTAAGATTTTGAACAGGAAAATTCCCAATGCAGTGTAGAAGTTGTGCAAATTCGGTACAATAGGTGCGTTGTGTATTTGGGCTAAAGCCTTTCAAGATAAGGTGTTCCTCGAAGCGGCGAAACTCGGGTAGGTTGTTATCCGATATTTTGCCCATAGATTCCTTGCCCAAGTTTTTTTGTGGCATAGAGAAAAGTTTGCGATAATGCGGTGTATCGGGTACATACCAAACTTTTTGCGAATTGCTCCATTTCGGTTTAGTATGTTCTTTCAGCAGAGCTATAAGCTCCCAATCCTTTGGGAAAATAATTTTGATGATTGCCTTCTCCCGATGCGTATCAGGTTGAAAGGTAAATTGCT
>JAUNTR010000063.1 GCA_030538575.1 Cruoricaptor ignavus
AGCAGAACCCTTTAATAAATTAGAGGGTTTTGTTTTTTTATGGATAATGTATTACTTTTGTTAAGTAATCAATTTTTGTAAGTTATGATTTTAGCAATTAGTATAGATACTTTCGGACTTTTTTCTGGTATAACAATTTTGTTGGTGGGAATAGCCTTACGCTATTGGATTAACCGCAGAAGATTTTATCGGAGAAATGTTGCAGGGAAAGAAACCTTTTCAAGTTACGAAAAGGCAGTTATTATAAGAATTTTAGAGAAGTTTGGTAAGTTGCTTGCTTGGACTCTTATCTTATTTGGTTTACTAATGAGTATCGTATTTTATAGGAATATGAATAATAAAACAGATAAAAAAGAACCTGTGAGAATTGAACAAAAGAATAAACCTCACTAAATACCTACTTCCTTCCATTAAAACTAATTGTCAATAAGTTACTTCTCTTTACTTTTATCTTCATACTATCCAAATAAAATCAAACGAATACACATAAAATCTTCCAAAAACAGCCACATACTTCCAAAAACGACTGTCTTTACTTCGTTTAATTGCGTCCAAAGTATCTTCGTTGAAAAAGATAGCTAACTATGGATATTATTGTCATTGAAAAAACGACATTTGAACAAATGAATCAAAAATTAGGGGACTTATTGAAGCAAACAAAGTCCGTTGTAGAAACACATCAAGCCATTTGTCAGGACAAAAAATGGTTAGATACACAAGAGGTCTGCCAATTGTTAGGAATTAGCAAACGGACACTCCAGAACTACAAAGACCGAAATTTACTTCCCTATTCATACATCAACCGAAAAAACTACTATAAGCGTTGCGATGTACTTGAATTATTAACAAATAACTAATCTAATGGAACTATATACAGAACAAACAGAAGAAATGGCTTTTTGTCATAAGCAGCTCCAAGAGCTTCAGGAATACATTCAATTTCTTTTAGAACATTTTAGACCTGTATTCAATGGAGAAATATATTTATCTGGAAGAGAGCTATGTAAACTGCTACATATAAGCCAAAGAACCTTACAACAATACAGAGATGATGGTTTCTTACCTTACATTCAAATTGAAGGTAAAATTTTATACAAAGAAAGTGATGTTCTGAAAATATTAGAGGACAACTATAAGGAAATTTAATAAATCGTAAAAAAATACAAATTATTTTTTAGCATCAATTATTATAAGGTTTCTAATACTCAAAAGCCAATATTTAATTTATTTCTAAGAAATGGGCTTCTTTTTGCTTCTTTTTCTTTGCCTTAGAAAGAAAAAGAAGTCCGTAAAAAATCTCAAGCGTTTTGCTTATAAAGAGTCGTACTTGTACGGCGTTATAAGCAATAGGCTTGTATCCTTTGGATTTGTTCAAAAAAGTATTTAAAGGAATGAGGAATGTAGCGGTAAACCTGTGGTAGCAGGGATTTATCGCTTAATGACGAATGTATGCAAATTCTTTTTTGAACCGCCCTTGCCTTACAATGGCAAAGGCTGTGTTCTGTACTGTTTTAAGTTCAAAAAGAAACCTCTATTTTTTACAAATCCATTTCGGAACATATCCCACAAAAGAGAAGCACCCATTTGTGCTAATGTGGCGTTAATAAACAAGTCTTGCCTGTGCAAGGCATCGGCAAATGAGCAACTTGGGGTATCATCTGTTTCTTCGGAATGTTTTAACAATTCTGCAAATTCATCGGTAATGAAAGGTAGCTTTTCAATGGTTTTATATTTCTTTGATTTTGGTTGGTCGTGTTCGCCTATGGTAGATAAAATCACTTGTCCTGTGTGTTGGCTATTACCAAAATCTATCCAATACAAGGGTTTACTACGTTGATAATGAGTAGTGTTTTGTAAGCAACCTTTGATAATATCCGCAATTTCAAACCTCGCTCGCACGCTATCGACACAAGTAATATACAAATTACTGACAAGCTCGTTAGAATTATCATTCTGACAATCTTTTGTAAATTTAATTGTTTTTGTTTTCCAATTTGTACCAAAAAATCGGTTCACTCGGTTGATAAGTGCGACTGACTTATACATACCCACCTCGCTTTCGGCAAAAAGTTGTCTACCTAAATTGGCTTGACTAATAGTATCATTATCCCAAAGTGTAAGCGAAAAACCTGCGTGTCCCAATTCTATAAGTGCTGTATTCATTCTTGCAAAGGCAGTCAAAACTTGTGAGCCTGTACCTCCTGCACCAATTAAATTGATACTAATAGGGTTGGTCGCATTGATAAGTCTATTATTTGTGTAATGTATTTTTTCTCTCGTTTCCATTATATAATATCTTTTAGGATTTTGTTATTTTGCTTTAATTGCTCGCTTGGGAATTTACTATCCTTTTTGAGAAGTTCTTTCCAAAGGTTAATACAATTACCGTTTATGGGATTAAAATTTTGTAAATGACTAAAATAACTTTCAAAAAAATAGGCTTCCCACTTTTCCATAAAGTCCTCTAATGAGGTAGATTTTTCAAACGTTATATCAACATTCCCCATACATACACTCCCATTTTCATATACATTAAAAAAAGGGGCATAATATAGTTTTGCTTTTGCTGTGGGTCTGCAATTGGATTTTAAAGCGTAGATGTTCAAACTTTGCTTGGTGGCTTTCCAAAGTAAGGGAGGGACAAAGGCTGTTCCGCTTGGTATTCCTAAACTATCTATAAAATACAAACTCCTTTGTTGTGCTTCGGTGTACCAAACCAAACTGCCCTTTTCACTTGGGTTAATATGCAGTACATTCGTAGGAATTATTCCTTTTGGTTTTAAAAAGGTTTTATCTTTTTCTTCTTTGGTGGTTAAGGCGTTTGATAAATTCTCACTCTCTCGTACACTCAGTGGGTGTGCATTTATCATCCTGCCTTGTTTGTCTATGTCAAAATGTTCTATGTAAGTTTGTGATTTATTTTCATTTTGATAAATGACAAAAGCATTTTTTGGATAAAAAATAGGGGTTACTTGTGCTGTAATATCTTCTATTAAATTATTCATCTTCCAATATTTTTTTAGTTAATAAACGATATATGTCTGAAATACTTTCAAACAATCTATTCTCAAAATCAAAATTGCGTGTGTCTTTCTTGTAATTTTTAGTGAAATTTCTACAAATAGTGGGTTCATCAATTCCTCCGCACTCATTAAATTCGCTGTTGAGTATTTCTATGATACGTTCGCTTATCCAATCTTCAGCAGTCGCTACAAAACCGATATATCTATCCATTGTTATAGTTTCGTATTCTTCGTCCTCTTGGTGAGCATAAACACTATATCTGTACATATTTTCATTGGGATAATCTTTGTACAACTGATATACTTTTTCAGCTAACTCTTTGCATTCCAATTCAAAAGAGTTTTGGACTTTAAAAGCCGTTAATCGCTGTTCAAAAAAATCTAAATTAGTAGTATTTTTGATTTTCTTGTACATAAGGTCGCCTAATATATTACACTCTTTTAGTGCTTGCAAATTTCTTTTTTGCTCTTGGCGTTCTTCCTCGTTGAGCAATTCATCATACATTAGCCATTCGGTTACTATCTCATATCGGTAGCATAAAAAATCATCATTCCGATAATAAGGAATACCAACCTTATAAAAGTACGCATAAACCGACAAAAATAGATTTGCTAATGACTTTGTTTTTTTGTGTTGTAACATTACATACAAAGGCTTTATCGGTATATGATATAATGAGTTGTTTGTATAAAAAGTTTCTTCAACGGATAAATAAGTATCCGCTTCGGCTTTTAATATCCTTAAATTAGAATAAAATTTATTTTGATTTAATTGCTTTTTAGCGTGATGATAGGCTAAATGGACATTGTACGGATAAGGTTCATTTTTAGTGTTTATCGGAGAAAACTCGTAATATTCTGCAAGTTTTGAAAGGGACTTAAAAAAATCCCTTTCGTTAATAGTTATTTCTTGTTTTTTTTCCATTTTAGGCAAAAAAACATTCTTTAAAATAGCATCGGCACTTGGTCTTTGGGTACGCTCTTTTGCTTGTCTTTTTGGATTTCGTTGTGGTCTTTGGTTCGGCGTATCCATTCCAAAAACGCCACAAGTTGTCGGTATAATAGTTCGTTGCGTTGTGTGTTCGGCTGGGGTTGGGATAATGTTCCCTTGATTATATGTTGTGATTGCATAATTCATTTGGTTTTATTTTATCGTTCCTTTGTTAATAAATTCCTTGTCTATGTAAAGGTTGATTTCTCCTTTTACAAATCCTCGCTTTAAGGCTATGTGCTGTATATAATCCTCATACTCTTTACCTTGAAAATTTACACCTATTAAGTTTCTAAAAATAACCTTGATAGATACTTCATCGCCATACAAAATAGATTTCCCATTTTGATAGATTTCAGCGTTTTCTTTTACTGTTTTCATAACTTTTTAGCCTTTTGTTCCCATAGCACTTTCAAAAACATATTGCACGCTGTCCTCTACAATTTTAGGTGCAGACACTTTTGCCGTTGTAAGTATTGAATATTGGTTACTATAAAAATTGAGCACGCTCTCCACACTCCATTGTGGGTTGGGGTCTGTTAATTTTATATCTGTTCCATTTTCTTTTAAAATGAAAACTCTTTTGAGTGTTGTTGTTAATAACATACTATTGATATTTAAGAATTAATTATTCGGTGGCAAATAGGTCGGGTTGTATGAGCATTGAAAGTTCTTTTCTACGCTTTCTAATCTTTTCGGCATACTCTGGGTATGCTTCCACACTTGGCAATTTTGTCCACGCATCACGAGGTTTGCCTTGCTCGGCAAGCTCTTCTACCTTGTCCATCAGTTCTTTGTATTTCTTTTCTCGCATTTCTTTTTCTTTCTTCTCCTTGTCCGCTCGTTCCTTTTCCATTGCAGATTGGTGTTTAGCAACTTCTTGCGTTTTTATATAAGTTTCCATATCGACCATTAGTGTAGAAGTTTGTTCAATAGGGGCACTTACTATTTCAAAGAACCGTTCGTCTAATTCTTCGGCTGTACCTCTTAGGATTAACGGTGGGATAAGATTTTTTGCCTTGTCGCCACACGCTTGATTGTCTAATAACACCGATACTACGATAGTTTCAGTATCTTTTTTAATCGTTAGGTTGAGTGTTCCCTCAATTGCTAACCCTGCTATTTGCTTAAAAAAATTATCCATTATTTCTAAATTTTAATTGTATTTTACTTTTATTATTTTCTGTATTTTCCCATATAGCATCGCTCTTAAACTTGTCTTGTCGGGAGCGTTATATTCTTGCCAACGGTTATATTGTTGAACAACATAAGTATTGAGGATTTGACTAAAATCAAAACGATAACCTCTTAATGGTACTGCATTGTTAAAATAACTATTGGTATTGACGTTCTCAGCAATCCAATTTTTTTCTTCTCGTGTGAGTTTCTCACCGTTAATAACTTTTAGCCTTAATTTATAAACAACACTACTTTTTAATAGTTCTAATGGTGGTACTTCCCAATTAACAAATTTTATTGCTATTTCCATTTTGTTTCATTTATGATTTGTAGTAACATATTAGTCTGAATTTAAAAGTTGTTTCAATTCAATTTCGGCTGTCCAAAATTCTTCGCCTGTGTGCTTTCCATAAGCGGAATAATGGATATTTCCATATCGGTCAAATTTCAATTGATAACAATTTAAAGTGCTTTGAGGTGCTGAAAATTGTTCTTGCTCTTCGTCCTCTAATTCTACAAAAGTCCAGTCGGTATCGCCTAATAAACTTTCCAAATTGGGGGTCGGTTCTTCTGTTGGTTTTAATGTTGCTGTTTGGTAAAAATCTACAAAAGTATCTCGGTAATTAACCGACAAAAAATAGTCATCGCCTTCTATATTGGCTACTATTGCAAGCCGTTGAGTTTGTTGTTCTTTCCACTTTTGCGAAATAGTTATAACAGCAAAATCGCAATTATCCCACTCACTATCGGTACAGGCTTTTACTAAAATATGTGATGTTGGTTTGTCTGCTTTTTTCATCGTTGATAGTTTTATAAAGGCGATTATATAGCATAACCGCCTTTGGGTTAGTATTCAATTTCTCTCTATCCTTGTTAGTTATAGCTAAACATTTCTGCTCCGTGTTCTGCAAAAACATTGCAAAGGTCAAAGGCTTTCTGTCCTCTGCTTTGTGCAGTACCGCCCATTACCAAAGATTTCAATTTACTTTCATCATCTCTGTAATTACATACATTTTGGTAATAGCCTGTTACCGCATTATACGCACCAAACAAAGTTCCTTTTGTAGTATCCATTAGTTGGCTCTCGCTCATCATTGCATACATAAAAGCATCATCTACGGTATTTTTAAAGATGGTCGATAGTTCATCAGTATTACCTTTTTTCAAGTGTTCTAATGTTTCCTTATTCGGACATAAAGCCAATTCAATAAGTTTTCTTATCCCTTGGTCGCTTACTTGGATTTTCGCCCACTCGTTAAATGTTCCCTCTAATCTTTGGCTTAACTTATTAGCTAATCCCATAACTTTGTGAGCATTGATTAATCGTTGTTTTGCTCCTGCGGTATGTCGGATACGCACTACATTATTCATATTGCGAAATGCAGCGTTTAAGGTGTTTTGGCATACTATTCGGATAGGTGTAAAAGCGGCTGTGATACTTCCGCTTCCGTCGTGGCTTGTGGTCAAGAAAATATACTTTTCTGTTACATCATCGCCACTGCCCACTCGGATATAGTCGGGTAATTTGGCTGTGATAAATATGCGTTCGCCTTGTCCTAATGCCCCTGCGGTTTCGTACAATATTCCATTACCACCTCCGACAATTTCGTCAAAAAAAGCAAATGCCTCGTGGTTCTGTACAATTTGGTAATCTTTACCCACTACGCCTAAAATCTCATTGTTATCATTTCGCATCGTGGCAAAGGCATTCGGTACTTCGATTTCACTATCGTACAATTCTATTCCCTGCTCGGTTGTTATCAGTCCTTTTCCTTTGGTGTACAAAGGCTCTTTGCTTACTTCAAAATCCAACCCTGCGTGTCGTATTGCTTCTTCGCTCGTTGGGTATTCGCTTACGATTTGTCCCAATCCGTGCCACGCTTTTTCCTTTACGCTGAAAAAACTATACTTTCCTGTTCTGCTGTTGTAATTAATATTATGTGCCATTACTCTAAAATTTTAAATGTTCCTAAATTGTTCGTCTGTTAATTAAAATGGTAAATCGTCTTCGGTTTCCTCAATCGGCTGTGGTGTTATTACTCCCTTTCCATTGGCTGTTTCCGTGTTCTGTCTTTGTCCACTTGCGTGTAACTTAATTTTTGAAGTATGAAAATTAAGCCCTGCTTTGGGTGTCCCGTCCTTGCTAAGCCACGCCCTTGTACTTACTCGCCCAGTCAATTCTACCAACGCTCCTCGAGTCAATATCTTGGTTACATTAGTACCTTGCCAATACGCACAATCAAAAAAAACAGTTTGCTGTATATCTTCGCCTTGTTTGTTTCGATAATAGTCGTTTACGGCGATTGAAAAATTTACTACTTTTCTGTCATTGGAAAGTGATTTTACTTCCGCATTTCGTGTTAATCGTCCTGTGATGTTCATTTTGTTTAATTTTAAAATTGATAATTCTTGTTAAATACTCATTCTGTTATGGTCTGCCCACGCTTAGCTCTCTTGTGGGGTAGTTTTGAAAATTTTTATTATTCGGTAATGAGAGGAAGAGCTGTTTCGTTTAAAATCCATTACTAATAAATATGTTTTTGTATGCTTCATATTGACCTTTTTTTTTATTCGTTTAAAGAGCCGGAATATGCTGGTTTCGTTTCGAGGGCTTATCAAAAGTAGTGTTTAGCCCCCACAAGGTTTTTCAAAAAAATACGCTCCTTGGAGGAAGATTTTTTTGAAAACCGAAGGCTTGACCTTGTGGGGGCGTTAAGAACACGGAAATACTTTTGCCCTTCGAGTACGAAAACCGCATTACGGCCATTTAACGCTCCCGAAAAAAAGGAGGAAATAGGAAGAGGAATACAAAATAACTATTCGGTAATGGTTACAATCGAAACATCAAGCTCTGTATCGATTACCGAATATTTTTGCCATTAGATAATGGTTTATTTCTAAATAAAATTACCACTACAAAACAGGAAGAAAGGGAATGTTTTGTAGCGGTAGTTTGGGTAAGTATAAAATTCTTAGTAGCTCTTTGGGTAGATTTTTTTCAGAAAAATCATAGCCAATGTGCTACAAGAATAAAAAAGCAATTTTTAAGCATAATTTAAAGACATATTTTGTAATTTCTGAGAAGCTAACTCCATATCTTTACTAATTTTAGTATTCGTAATTTTTGCGTAAATTTCCGTTGTATGAATATGTTTATGCCCTAACATTTTACTGATGCTTTCTATGGGAATATCCTCCGTGAGCATTAAGGTAGCAAAACTATGTCTTGCCCAGTGAAAAGTAATCGGTTTATCACGAAAAATTCCACATTCATTCATAATTATCTTGATATATTTGTTACAAGAGACATTGCTAGGTACAGGAAGTAAAGCATCGTTTTTACCCAAACCTTCATACTTTTTCAAAATCATTTCTGGAATTTCAAGTACTCGAACATTACAAGGTATTTTTGATTTTTGCCGTCGTTTAATTAGCCATTTATGTCCATCAAAAAAATCTTGTAAATGAACAGAACTAAGTTGATAAATGTCAATATATGAAAAACCTGTGAAACAACTAAAAAGAGCTAAATCCCTAACCAGTTCTAGTGTTTTTTTTATTCTTTTAGAAAATCCATCTGAAGGTGTGTATTCAATGAGTTTTATAATCTCTGATTTCAAAAGATATCCTCTATCTTTTGGTATAAGTGTGTTTTTGTAGTGACGGAATGGGTCTGCGATAATTACATTATCGTTTAACGCTCTTTTTATGGTTCGTAAAAGAGGACCCATTGACCCATAAATACTATTGTGGTCTAACCCTCTTTCTATTCTAAGATAATAATCATAGTCATCAATAAAGTTTTTATCAAGTTCTATTAATTCTATATCTTCTCTGTGACGTTTTTCTTTAAGAAACCGTTCTATATTTCCATAGGCAACTTTGTGAGCTTTATAGCTTGCTGATGCTCTTAGTTTTTTCTCAACTTTAAGAGCAAGGTCTTTGAGTAAGCCTTGAAAATACTTTAACAAGGTGTATCCGGAATGTTCGTTGCCTAAATATCTATCTTTTATTTTTTTAGCAGTTACATATCCTTCATATTTTAGCATATCACTATAAATATTCTGAATATTGGTTTCAATTGCTTTTAATTTTTTATTGATTTGTTTTGCTTCATTGGTTTTCCCACATACTTGGCTGTTCTGCAAGTCTAACGAAGGGGATAATCCTAACTTGGTAGAAAATGGTTCATTTTTCCCGTTGATGGTAATTCTTGCCATAATGGGAATAGTTCCATCAGCTTTTGGATTTTTTCGTTTCAGGTAAAACAATACTGTGAATGTTGTTCTTTTTGTCTGTTTCATCACTTCATATTTTAGGTTACTAAATTAATCTCTATTGAGTAACAATGAAAGATGAAACTTTATGCAAAATACTGAAATATAGCCCCCTTAATAATTTTTTTTCAACACTAATCAAGTAACTGATAAGTAACTCAACATTGTCTTTTTAGGTCTTATTTCAGTAAATCACAGTCTGTAAGTTAGAGGTAAAAAAACAATTAATTCACTATTTCATAACTAGTTACAGTTTTTTACGTATTTTTGCTTTCTGAATAATTGTTTA
>JAUNTR010000064.1 GCA_030538575.1 Cruoricaptor ignavus
AAGAATAATTTTTAACTCCACAAAAACTTAATTCTAAAAAAATGAATAATTTGAAACTTAGTCCTTATCTTTAAATTATATACCGTTTTTCTATTTCCCAGTTCTGTTGATTAAATCGCCAATTTCTGTATCTCGGATTTCGCCATCGATTTCTTTTCCGGATTTGAAGTAATATGTGAATTTCACAAAATATTGTCGTGTGCGGAATTTCATATATTCAAACTGATAAATGCCGTTAATATCGGTGTCGTACTTTCTTCTATCGGTATTGAAAATGTCGTTCATGCCGAATCTAAGGTTGGCTTTTTTATTGAATAAAGGAACAGAAGTACTTATATTACTTACAAAATTGCTGTATAGGTAGGTGGCTTTGTTTTGTCCTGGGCTTCGGTAAGATAAGCTTAAATCCACAAGAATATTTTTCGGTAAAGTAAAGGTTTGTGTACTTTCTATCGTTGTAAAAAAAGCTTTGTAAAACTCATTGAGTTGTGGCAAGCGAAAATCCCGATATATAAAATTGAATTTATTGCTGGATTGCCAAAACTTAGTCACTTTTAGAGGGATGCTCAGATTTAATAATAACTGGTTTTGGTAACCGCCGTTTTCAGGTTTTGTATGGATAAAACCATCGGATAAATAGCTCGGGATATTCACAATATTATCTACGGAATAGGCGTATAACAAGGTTGCTGCATATTTTCTACGATAGACGTATTGCGATTGTGCTATATAGGTTTTTACGGGTTTCAGACTTTCGTTTCCAGAACTTTTTTCGTTCGGTGGAGAAAAAAATACTGTAGGGTCATAACTGAAAAAAGCAGGTCTGGAAATTCTTTTTGCTGTATAAAAACTTATGGTATGATTGGGATTCATTCTGTACACAACTTGCAACGTTGGCAATAGATTGTTGTAAGATAATTGCCCGTTTTGGTTTTTATTGGTACGGAAATTATTATCCGTGTACTCATTCCTTAATCCCAAATTATAAGTTAATTTCCCAGGTTTGTAAGTATATCTGAGATATGCGGAATAGATATTTTCGTAAAAATCAAAATGTTGAGAATTATCGTAAACAAATTGGTTCCCATCAAAATAATCCAGAATATTAAGGTTGGCAGAGTTGGAATATTTTAATCCAAATGCATAATTATTCTTCTCATTTAGTGTTTTTTTGTAATCCGCCGAAGCCGTGAAAAGGTTGTACGATAGCGAGCCATTTTGCGTAATATTTTCCTCAGATTGCAAAATAGAATTTCTAAAATATAGATTTTGGCTGTTGAAAGGATTCGCAAATTGGTCCGATGCATAATCGGTACTTATCGTCAGTTGTCTTCCTTTATTTTCATCATTATACAAATATTGCAAGGAAACGGTATGCGTTTTGTTTCGGCTCTCGAAACGGTTTCTTACCATTGTAGTACTATCGGAAACCATTGGTGTGGTAATCTGATAATCGTAGTTGAATTTCTTATCCAAATCCTCATCTGCTGTATAATCGTAGAGAAGGCTTAGGGAATTTTTGTTATTAAAATCATAATTAAAATTGATGATGCCACTATATCCCAATCTCTTCAAATCTCCGTATTGCGTACCAGTTCTGTTGAACGAATTGTCGTGCAATCTAAGAGCATTGTTCCCGTGAAATTCTGAAAAACCTTGTGAGAAATTTCCAGAACTGTATATGGAAAGTTTCCCAAAATTTGCAGAAACGCCACCACTTACATTTTGCCCAAATTTGAAATTATAGGTTGTTCCCATTCCCAAAGAGGCTTCTACACCTTTCACCGTTTTGGTATTTATAAGGATTTGCGAAGTGTATTTGCTGTCCAATGAGGCATCGGGTTTATCTACCACTTCTATACTCCGTACCGATTTGGCATCCAACGAAGATAGAAAAGTTTGGAACTGTTCGGGTTTTATTTTGACTTCTTTTCCATTCAGGACAATTTGTATCCGTTGGCTTCCTAAGATATTCAAGCCTCCTACATGGCTCACATTGGGAGCAAACTTTAGCACTTCTGCAACGTTGTCTCTTTGTTGTAAAGTTGTGCCAGCAACATTCAGTACTACGCCTTTATTGGTTTGTTCCAAAGGTTGTTTTTTACCGACCAATGTTACTTCTTTTATTTGGCTGGTTCTTATGCTGTCTTTATTTTGGGCGAAAACCATAGAAACAGCTAAAAAGGATAATAGGGTAATAGTAGTTTTCATTCGAAATAGGTTTTTAGGTTTAGCAACCAAAAGTTACTATAAACCTTAATACTTCTTATCAAGAGAAAAATCATATTTTGATAGAGTAATTTGGATTAAGATTATTAAATTACACAGTTCAAAAATAAAAGCTTATTTGTGAAAATCCTATACCCTTAGCTTCTAAATGAGATTTTCTGGTAAAGAAATATTATTATTTTTAAGATAGTCTAATACTTTCTTTAATTTATCTTCGGATTCTACATTGCATAGGCAAGAGTTAAGGCAAATCTCTTTCGGGGAAACACCTAAGATGTTGGCTAAGTTGTGCATCATTTCTGTTTTCATTTGGGTTTTACCATTTTCTATATCCGAATATGCTTTTTGGCTAATATCTAACTCGAATGCAATATCTTCTTGTGTCATCTTTTTCCTCTTTCGGATTTCTTGTAATTTTAATTTCATCTTTTTTTATTAATTTTTATAGATTTAGCTTTTTATTTCTCAATCTCCCAATTCCAGTTGGTTTTTCACGAGGTTGTAGTAATCGCCTTTTTGTTGTACCAATTCTTTGTGGTTTCCTTTTTCTACAATTTCCCCGTGTTTTAGTACGATAATTTGGTCGGCATTTTTTACGGTACTTAGCCTGTGAGCAACAATAATTACGGTTTTACCTCTGAAAAAAGTTTGCAGGTTATCGTGGATTATTTTTTCATTTTCAGCATCTAAGGCAGATGTAGCTTCATCAAATAATATAAATTGCGGGTTTTTATAAACCGCTCTTGCGATTAAAATTCTCTGTTTTTGTCCGCCCGAAATACCATTGCCCGAAGCTCCGATTTTGGTATTTATTCCCAAAGGCAATTCTTCTACAAAAGAAGTGATATTGGCGGTTTCCAGAGCTTTATTTAGTTTATCATTATTTATTTTGTAATCACCTGTTGCAATATTTCGCCCGATAGTATCAGAAAAAATAAAACCATCTTGCATTACTACGCCAGAGTTTTTCCGTAAATCGGTTGGCGAAATATCTTTAATATTCAATTGATTGAAGAAAATATCTCCAGAAACAGGTTCATAAAACTTCAAAAGCATTTTCATAAGTGTGGTTTTACCGCTTCCGCTTGCTCCGACAATAGCGGTGATTTTTCCTTCGGGAATAGTAAGGTTGATGTCTTTTAATACAAAAGGCGAATGCGGACCTTCGTACTGAAAAGATACGTTTTTGAAGCGAATACCTTTTTCCGTATCGTTTTGGGCTTCGTTTTGGGAATTTAATAAAGGTAACAGATGCTCTTGCTCTTCTTCGGGATGATTTTGCACTTCATTTAATCTGGATAAACTAAGTTTGGCATCTTGTAAAGAACGGAAAAAGGAAACCAATTGATTAACGGGCGAGTTCATTTGCCCGATGATGTAGGAAACAGCCAATAGTTCACCGAGTGTCATACTTCCCTTCACTACAAAAGATGCGGCAAGAAAGGTAACGAGTATGTTTTTCAGTTGATTGATGAACTCGAAGCCTGAAAGTTGAATTTGGTCTAACTTCAAGATGCGGATATTGATTTTAAATAAATTTTCTTGAATTTTGTGCCATTCCCATCTTTTGAAATTTTCAAACTGATTGAGTTTCATTTCCGAAACGCCATTGATGATTTCGTAGATGGATTCTTGGTTTTGGCTACGCTGTTGGAAACGGAAATAATCCAAGATTTTTCTTCTCCTCATCCAATACAACGACCAAAGTATGGAAATGATGGTAAGCGAAATATAGACTGCTAAAATCATAATATCGTAATACCAAAGCACCGCAAAAAAAGCCGAAAAAGTAATGATGGAAAATACCGTAAGAAGACTCTGCGAGGTAAGGAAATGTTCTATCCGTTCGTGGTCTTGGATTCTTTGGTTGAAGTCGCCCATCAGTTTTGTATCGAAAAACCGAATGGGGAGTTTCAGTAGTTTTCTTAGAAAATCGGAAATAATTTGGATGTTAATTTCTGTCCCAATCACGAGCATTATCCAGTTACGGAAAATATTAATGATAATATTTCCCAAGAAAAGCATTAGTTGGCTCATTAAAATATACTTGATAACCGTGAGGTTTTTCGGATTTACACCGTCATCTATCAACTGCTGAGTGAGGACAGGGAAAGCCAGTGTAATGAGTGTGCCAAGTAAAAGTAGAAACAGCATTTGTGCTATTTCCTTGTCGTGTGGTTTCAGGTAATTTAGCAAATATTTTACAGAGAGTTTTTCCTCTTTTGGCAAAGTTTGGGAATGAAATTTTTCCGTAGGTTCGAGGAACAAAGCAACACCTTTATCGCCATCGGAAAGCCAATGTTTTTTGAATCTTTTTTCATCTAAGGAAATAAAACCGTGTGCGGGATCGGCGATTTTATAGACTGTTTTGCCTGTGAAAATATTTTTGGAAATCTTGTGTAAAACCACAAAGTGATTTTGATTCCAATGTAGAATGCAAGGCAAAAGTTCTTTATCGAAATCTTCGGTTTTTAGTTTGGCAGAAATATGCTGAAAACCTATTTTATCGGCTGCCTCGCCAATACCCAATAGCGATACGCCTTCTCTGGTAATAAAACTTTTGTCTCGCAAATATTGCAACGGAATTTTTTTGCCATAATGAGAAGCTACCATTGCCAAGCAGGCAGGTCCGCAGTCCATTTGGTCGTGTTGGGGAGTGAATTTCATTGGAATAAGGCTTTAATTAATTCCCAGCTTGTGATAGTTTTTTTATTATTAATAATTTTAAGATATCAGGAAGCTCTATTATTAAATTTAATTTAGGCTTAATTATGTCATCAATAGGGTAATTGTTAATTATAAAGAAATTATCTACTATGAGATATTGAAATTTAGTAAAAGAAAAAAGTTCGTCTTTTATTGTTTGAATAAATTCTATTGTATTAATATTAGAATCTGCTATTTTAAAAAACATTTCTTCCAAATAATATAAAAATTTAGCTTCGTAATCTTGACTTTGTCTAAAATTATTATCAATATAAAATAATAATTTCTTAGAAATTATAAAAGCACGTTGATATTCGTTCATCTTGACTAAGCATTTATATTGATTTAGCATCTGCTCACAGATGGCAGATTTGAAAGCTGGAATGGTTTTTAATTCATTGTTATTATTAATAAATTTTATACATTTAGATAAATGAATAAGAGCTGAATGTGAACTTTTGTAGCAATATTCAAAATATGCTATACAAGGGTAGTAAAGGATACTGAAGATGTTTTTTAATTCACCATTAATTTCAAAATTATAGATATTGAATAATCTATTTTGGTAGAAGCTGCTCAAGTTGTAGTTCATTGCTCTACAGTTGTTTAGTAGTTCTTCAGATAGATGAAAAAGAATTAAAAAATTTATTTTTTGCTCTTTTTGATCTCTAAAAAAAGATAACTCTAAAATATCATTTAAAATATGATTGCTAGAAAATATTCTCGTTTTTTTATCTACGGAAATACTATTTGATATTATTTTTAATACATCTTCGTTTTTAATATTTTTTATCATAATTTTACGAGTTCTTTTAAATTACCTTTTTTACTTAAAAATTTTAGTAACATTTTATCTTTCAGGTTGTATTTTAATGTTGGACAGGTAAATTCACCTTTATACCAATCTTTCGGGCAACTACCGCCACATACTGGTAGGTATTTACATGAACTACACGGATATTTATTATCCCGTAACATATCATGCCATTTTCGTAAAGGTGAATTATTATTAAATTGTTCTGAGGTATTTAGGTTTCCAATGATATGGTTTGAATTCTCATATACCTTTGTGTAATTCATTTCATAACAAGGAGTTATGTATCCGTATGCATCGTATACCTCTGATGTGGGATTGACTATCATACATGCAGGACCTCTAGTTGGAAGAATTTCTGGTATTTCAAAATTATGTTTAAGAGTTTCTAAAAACCAGTCTATCTCTAAATCAGCAAAATCACTTTTCGTTAAGCTTTGTTTTGATGCTCCACTTCCTCCCCAATCAACAATAGGTGCAAAATTTATAGAAACATATTTTTGTATATTCAGTTCTGCCATTCTTCTAATGAATTCCGAAGAATCTTTATAGTTGTTTTTATCTATATTAACACGTATCAATATTTTACAATTATTTTCTATAAATATTTTATTTTCTGTAGCCTTCTTAATATTTTTTAAAATCACATCGTATGAGCCTTTGCCTCCTTTTGTAAATCTTCTTGCATCATGAGTTTCTTTTAATCCATCTATAGTTATTTGGTATTTATAAATCTGGGCTTTTAAAATAAGTTCCTCCAAATAATCTTTTTTTAGCAAGACACCATTAGTTATTATATTTGCTGAGTATTTGAGGTTGTAAAGCTCAGATAAATTAATTAGTTTTTCAGAAAATACCGTTATCTCATTTTTCCCATTAATGGTTCTGCTCCATACCAAGTGATGCTTATTTCTTTATAGAATTTATCTTCTTTTAAAGATATTAAATATCTCATTCTTTCCAATATTTTATTCATTAATTGGATATTCATTTTTTTATTTGAATGAGATTGTCCGCAGTAAGAATACCCTAATTGACAATTAGCACTTGGCTGAATAATAAAATTAAGTTGCCTTAAGTCCTCTATCATTAAATCATTTTCATCTAAACACTCTTGTAATTCATCAGTTTGTTTGTAAACTAATATTTTATTTTCAATTAAACTGTTTATAACATCAAGAGGTATCTCGGTAATTTTATTTTTAACTAGTTTTTTGTAATGCTTTTTTTTTAGTGATAACATTTTACCTGTTTTAATAGAAAAAATTAAAACTAAATGTTCTTCTGACTCTATTCCTAAATCTTCAAGTATTTCTGTATATTTAGACAATTTATAAATGTTCATAATTATTCTTATTTTTTTTAGACTGGGGGATGAAAATCCCCCAGAGAAATTAATTAGCAGGTTCTAAGCTTGAGTCTTTTACTTGAAAAGTGTCTTGACACTTAAATTTGTCCAAGCAATCAAAACAAGTAAGTCCTCCTTTGATGCCTGATTTTAACTCAGGATTAAGGATTTCTACTTCTTTTTTTGATTCAAATTCAAATTTAGAAGCTAATTTTTTTAATCTAGCATTTTTCATTTTAATGAAGATTTAAAGCTTAATAATTAGGAGCATAGTTTTATGAGGTTACTCCCTTCTTCTTTTTTGCTCATTTTTTAATTAGCTCTACTAGTTTCTTTAAACTGAATGTTTTTCTGATTTACGTTAATTTTTTTATTTCCAAATTTGTAGGTAATACTGGCTCTTATACTTCTTGCATCATAATAGTTATTAAAATATTGGGTATTGTCGTTAAAGTATATTTCGCCACGACTTTTTTGCTGTTTCAGAATATCGTTTGCTGAGATAAGTATTTGCAGGTTTTTGTCCATTAATGAAACTCTATAACCTAAGGTCAAATTCCCTTGTCCGTAATAATATCCGTTATCATCCTTGTAATTACTGGATTTTCTATAATTTAAAATCAGAGAAGATGTTTTTTGAGAATTAAGGCTAAATGTATTTTGAGTAGAGTAGTAGAAAGAATAGCCTTTTTGCCCAATCCCACCAAATCGTGCATCTGCAACGGAGTAGTTGGCATTTAGCGTAATACTGGTTTGCCACCATTTAAAAAGGTCGTTACTGTAATTGATATTGGCATCAAAATAATCTGCATCGAAATAATTTTTATAAGTATTGATGATAATTCCGTCATCAAATCCTGCTATTTGCCCATAACCATCGAGCATTTTTTGATAGCCTAAGGTGAAGGATAAACTGTTTTTCCAAACATAAGCGAGTTCTAAATTATGGCTGTAAGATGGTTGGAGCAAAGGATTTCCTGTGGAATATTTATATGGTCCGGAATACCAACGAAAAGGGTTTAGTGTTCGGAATCCGGGTCTTGAAATTCTTTTGGAATAATTTAAAGAAACAACATTGTTTTTATTAGGCTTATAACTTATATATAGCGTAGGAAATAGTTTTCCATAATCGTACTTTGTTTTTTGGTTCAAAGTTTGGGAGAATGCATCTATTTCGGAAAGTTCATATCTAAATCCTGCTTTTCCTGTCCATTTTTCATTGAAATCTTTGCTCCCACTTATATATACGGCATAATTGTTTTCATTATAATCAAAAATATTACTTTTGGATAAATCTTGGATATAATTATCGATATTAAAATCGAAATATCCCACATCTGAACCATTTTCAAATTTTACAATTTTTGCTCCTGTTTCTATATTGATAAAGTTATAAGGTAATGTAAAATCTAATTGTGCGGAATATATTTTGTAATCCGTTACAGATGTATTTTTTACAATATTATGAGTGTTGCTATTTCTATCGTGTGCCGTAAAATCTACATTAGTATCAGGAATATAGGAGTAATAATTGGATGCTATGCTCATTTTTTTGCCCGTAGAACCCAGTTTTAAGTCGTAATAAAGATTTAGCGTATGTGCATTTCTTTTTCCTCTGTTTTCGGTATAAATTTGAAAATCGTTTGTAACCATATTTCCAAGTTTATTTATCATATTGCTATTAATATCCATATTAGAATTGGTAAAACCGATGTCATAAATTGCTCCCACAGAGGATTTTTTATTAATCTTATAATCTAATGAAATGTTTGCACCATAACCATTGCCAAAATCTTTTCTTATATCATTGCTTTCAGATGAGTTGTGTCCATCTATTTTATACCTTTCGGTAACATGGTACATATTATCGTAATGCCTGAGTTTTAGGGATGAAATGAGTTTTTCGCTTTGGTAATTTAGTGTGATGTTGCTTGCCCCACCAAACCAACTTCTTGCAGTTAAAGAACTGGAAAAATTTCCACTAAATCCGAGATTGGTATTTTTTTTCAGAATAATATTAATTATTCCACTATTTCCTTGTGCCTCATATTTTGCAGGAGGAGTTGTTATGACTTCTATTTTTGCGATATTATCAGAACGCATGGCTTTCAGGTAATTTACCAATTCATTTCCAGAGAGGTTTAGCATTCTGTCATTTACCATTACGGAAACTCCACTTTTTCCAACTATGGAAATTCCACCGTTTTCATCTACTTTCAACATTGGTGTATTAGACAGAGCATCTATTGCATCCATTCCCTGTGCAGCAACAGAATTTTCTACATTATAAACCAATCTATCCACTTTTCTTTCGATAAGTTTTTTCTTGGCAGTCAAGTTTATCACCTCGATTTCTTTTTGTAAATCAGAGGTATCTATATTTATTTTTTCCTGTCCCGTTATAAGACTTGAGAAAATGATAAAATAGAAGTAGATTATTTTGTTCATGGTGTGGTTTTGTATTATTGAATTAAGACACTTGTTTAAATTTCATAACACTTTAGTTTATTTTTAATAATCTTCAATTTCAATGTTGAATTTTTTTTGATGAAATTTAAACAAGTTCTCATTTTACACCAAATTCTTGTATTGGGACAAAGTAAATTTTTTAGAAATTAGCAGCTTCTGCTGTTTCGTT
>JAUNTR010000065.1 GCA_030538575.1 Cruoricaptor ignavus
CGGCAGGCGTTGCAGAAACATAGATGACTTGGTTTTGCATTTGCTCGAATTCCTCAAACCTCAGCGGGCGATTATCCATTGCGGCAGGTAAACGGAAACCATATTCCACAAGCGAAACTTTTCGGCTTCGGTCTCCACCATACATTGCATGAACTTGTGGTACAGTTACGTGGCTTTCATCAATAACCATTAGGTAATCTTTCGGGAAATAATCTAACAAACAAAACGGGCGTGTGCCAGGTTCTCTTTGGTCGAAATATCGGGAATAATTTTCGATTCCAGAGCAGTAACCGAGTTCTTTTATCATTTCCAAATCCAGTTCGGTTCTTTCTTGCAAACGTTTGGCTTCCAGAGGTTTTTCTATTGAATTAAAGAAATCTACCTGTTTTACCAAATCATCTTGTATATCCCGAATCGCATTATTCATCGTTTCTTTGGAGGTTACAAAAAGGTTTGCAGGGTAAATTTGTATTTGGTCGAAATTGCTTTCTACATTTCCCGTTACAGGGTCAAAGGTTTGTATTTTCTCTATCTCATCCCCAAAAAATTGTACACGTATCGCATTATCTGCATAAGCAGGAAATACATCTATCACATCGCCTTTTACACGAAATGTCCCTCGTTGGAACTCATTTAACGTCCTGGAATACAATGCATTAACCAATGAATGAAGGAATGCCGTTCGTGTAATTTTATCTCCTATTTCTATGGAAACCAATGATTTATGAAACTCCGTAGGGTTCCCAATACCGTAAATACACGACACAGAAGCCACAATCAGTACATCTCTTCTACCCGAAAGCAAACTGGCTGTTGCAGAGAGTCTTAGCTTTTCCACCTCTTCATTAATGCTCAAATCTTTTTCTATGTAAGTTCCTGTGCTTGCAATGTAGGCTTCGGGCTGATAATAGTCGTAGTAAGACACAAAATATTCCACAGCATTATCGGGAAAAAACTCTTTGAACTCCATAAAAAGCTGTGCTGCCAAAGTTTTGTTATGTGCCAAAACAATGGTCGGACGTTGTATATTTTGCACCACATTGGCAATAGTAAAGGTTTTCCCCGAGCCTGTAACTCCGAGCAAAGTTTGGTATTTTTCGCCTTGTTGCAAACCATTGGTTAGTTTTTCTATTGCCTGCGGTTGGTCGCCTGTGGGCTGAAATTCGGAATGTAGATTAAAATTCATTCTAAGAAATAAAAAGCAAAGATATAAAATAAAGATTTAGAAAAAATCCCGAAAAATAATTCGGGATTTTGGTAAGACAACTTAATTTTCTTTAATATTATTTTTTTATCACTTGGTGGGTTTCTACATTATTTTCTTGCGTAATTTTCACCATATATGTTCCTGTTGGCAAATGTTGTATGTTGATTGAGCTTTCGTTTACATTAAGCGTTTTCTGAATTTTTAAACTCCCGAGGTTATCATAAACTTCTACCAAAACAGGCTTCACCGAATTGGAGGTTTTTATAGTGGAATTTCTATTTGCCGTTTCATCAGCCTTAGTAATAATATTGAGAATATCTGAGGTTGGATTAGGGGAGATTTGGAACGCTTGCCAAGGACTGGCTACACAGTTGCGCACAGAAACCACATATGATAACCACGGTGACCAACCACAATCGTTTTTAGCTCTTACTCTGAAGGAGATATTTCCAGACTTATTAGGTTGAACAAACGCATGGTTTCCAATAGCATTTAAGCTGAAATCCCCTTTTGTTTTTTCCCATTCCCAATCAGATACCCCTGTTAAATTTTCTGCATAAACCGTAAAACTTCCTGCTGCATTATGGAGAAGCATATCTCGACAAATAATATAACAATCTGTACCTTCATTCTCCCCACCATAGGAACAAGTAGGATCGTAAGACAACTTTGGTGCACCTACCCATATATCTTTTTGTGGCAAAGTAATGGTAGATGTACCATTTGTTACGGTTGCTTTTATCCAACTGGAAATACCATTGTCGGTAGATGAAACTGTAATTGTAGAACTATTTCCGCCTGAAACAATATTTAATCCATTACCTACCTGCCAAGTAACTGTAGCTCCCGAAGGTAGATTATCTATTGTGTAAACACCCTGACTACAAATTGTGGAAGAGCCAGAAATTTCATAATTATAAACATTTGCATATTGAGCAATCCAATCAAAATAGTTGTTGAGTTTTGTGTAGATAGATGGCGAGTTCGAGCCACCAGTACAATGTAGAACACCCCAACTAACAACACCTATCTGTTTTGTATTTCCATTTGCATCTTGCGTTACCAAAGGTCCTCCGCTATCCCCATGGCAAGCTCCTTTCCGATTGTTTCCAGTAGCACTTGTCGCCATCATATTGTTAGTAAGTGAAGGATGCTGGGGAGAGGTAATATCCAATTGCGAACTTGCAATTTGGTTGGAAATAATAGGAACTTCGACTTTTTGTAATAAATTTGTGGTATTCCCACTACTTGGGGCTACCCAGCCCCAGCCCGAAACTTTAGTTGTCCGACCTACATTATACAACTCATTTTGATTTGACTGAGCAATAACAATTGGTTTGGTATCATTATTATATGCAATATTTCCCTTAATTTTTATTAATGCTATATCATTATTTTTATCTACCCTATTGTAGTCAGGGTGTATCACAACCTGTTCTATATCATATAGCTTAGAATTTAAAGTAGGGCTATTCAAATTGGTAATACCCGTATATACTCTATAGGACGATGGAGAATATCGAAAACAGTGAGCGGCTGTTAACATCCATTCATTGTCTATAATACTGCCACCGCATCGATGCACCCCATTTTCCTGTAAACTAACTTGATAAGGTACTTCGTTAATATTTGCAGGAGTACCTCCCGTAACAAATTCAACATTTTGGGTATAATAAAATAACGGTAAAAACAATCCCAGTAATAATAATTTTTTCATAATTAAAGCTTTGTTATTTTGTGAATTTTAATTCTACCTTCATATCCTGCAAAACCAGCACAGCCTCTTTGCTCATTATCAATGTAACTATAAGTTACCTTTACCTTTAATTCGTTTTCCCTAAAGTTTTCAAATTCCTGATTCATCATATTCACAGGAAGATATGCCACATGTTTTACGCCATCTATTGAATCTGATTTTATGAAATCTACATCATCTAAATACTGAAATCTGATTAAAAAACCACAATCCCATCCATTCCACATTGCACCTTCACGGGTAAATAACTCCTCTTTTTCAGAGTCTCTATCTTTGCACGAAATAAGGATTAAAGAAAATAATCCCAGTAATAATAATTTTTTCATAATACATTTATTTTAGATTTGTTGTAAAGTTAATAAAAAAAGTAAATACAAAAGATGTATTTAATGTTAAAATTTATTTTTTAATATTAAAAATTAAATCCTACAATACATTTATTTTAGTCGTTTTTATAAAGTAATATTCTGCACCTCCAACATTGGGATTGAAGTTTTCATTACTATTGAAATTATATAGTTTTCCACTAAAAATCACAAAAGTATTCACATCAATATTTTCGGGTTTTTCGCATAAGAAATAATAATGCACATCGTCTATTGTATTATCAATTGGATAATATTTTATGGCGAATTTGGCTTTTTCTTCATCATAGATTAATGTTCCTGTTTTATCTATAATATCTGTGGCGTATGCTCTCTCTACATTGCAAAAAGAGTTTCCATCATCTTCCGTTCTATCTTTGCACGAAATAAGGATTAAAGAAAATAATCCCAGTAATAATAATTTTTTCATAATTATTCTTTTATGTTGATATTTACGATAAGTTCTTTATTCGGAAGTTTAGGATATATTCCCCAATAATAAAAGTCATTAAATGCGGGCCAATGTCCACTCTTTGGTAACGTAGCAACTATAGTTAGATTCAGCATTTCTGTTTCTTCAATATACTGGTCTGCCAAAAGATAAAATGAATTAGGCATTTCCTTCTTTCCGATGATTAAAGAATATTTTGTAAAATCTATTTCCGGTAATTCGTCATCACAAGAATAAACATCACGAAAGTCTTCAATATTATTAATCAAATAGAAAATATCATCATCCTGTGATATGAAAAAACATTCTGATTCACTTGTATTTGGTAAACCTTTTTCAAGAAAATTCGAAACATCTTTAGGAATGTCTACTATCGGAATAATTTTACTTTCTTTGCGCTCATCACCGCTCCTATTGCATGAGTAACTCACTGCCAGCATTAGGATAAACAGTAACCCTAATGTTCTACTTACTAAATTTTGTTTCTTTGTTTTCATAATACACTTATTTTAAATTTGTTGTAAAGTTAATAAAAAAAGTAAACACAAAAGATATATTTAATGTTAAATTTTATTTTTTAATATTAAAAATGTAATTTCATAATATTTTAATTTTAGCCTGTTGTGAAATTAATGAAAATAACAATAGAACGGCATTAAGAAAATATTAATCCTAATGCATAATTACAAAGGAAATCAATAACAAATCGGTAAGGCTTTTGAAAGCTCCAGTTTTATTCAACAAAAAACCTCTTGAAAAATTCAAGAGGTTCTATTTAAGATTTTATTTTTTTCTACTTTCCAAATGTTCTTCTAAATTACTGATGTACAATCCTTTGGATGTGTTTTCATAAGTTGGCAACTGTTTGAATTGGTAATCCAAATTTTGTGCAGATTTCGCAGTTCTGGAAACTGTTCTTCCCAAGATAAGTTCCAAGGCTTTATTTAAATCCGGGTCTGTTGTGTTACCAAACTCCTTCACATTATTTATCCATTCATAAGGATGAACCCGATAATCTGGCGTAATGGCTTCTCTTCCCAAAGCTGTACTTATCGGATTTGGCTCTTGGTTTTTATTGAAATACTCAAACGTAATGGGTTGCAAAGACCAATTGTGGTTTCTATTTCTATTTTCAAAACTAATGTAGTTGTTGTTAGGCGAATCGTACAAAGTGTGCGAGCCTACAAATTTCCCTGCAGTTGGATAGCCTATAACTTCTACGTTTATATATTTTTTCAAAGCAATCGTTGTAAGCTCGCTGGCAGAAGCCGACATATGAGAAACCAAGATATAAACTTTCGGTAAAAACAAACTATTAATATTTTGCACTTCTCCTGTTTTTTCAGGATGTCCATCTACGGTTTTATAGATTTCTATTTCTTTAGACAAATTATCGAAACCGCTATAATTAGCATTTTTGCTATTAAATTTCATATAGACATAAGGCTGACCTGTATATCCGCCCGTAATCATCTGCCCAAGCCCAAGAGCTGTGGTAAGCGAGCCTCCTCCGTTATATCTTAAATCCAAAATAAGCTCCGTAATTCCTGCAGACTTCATCTCTGCAAATTTGGCATTAAGTTGGGAATTATAATCGATATTAAAACTATTGAAAACCAAATATCCGATTTTCTTATTATCCAAATCGAAGGTTTTATAATACGCAATTGGGCTTTCCTCTACATCTGTTTTGGTAATCGCAAGGTTTTCGTTTTTATCGGTTGTCGTAATCACATAATAATTATTCACTACAGAAAGTTCCGTAGTTTCCGCCCTTGTAACAGAAAAACTATCGCTAAAGAAATTGGGATAATTACTCTCGTTGATATAAGAACCATTTATTTTGGTAATCACATCCCCACGTTTTATTCCTGCTGCATCGGCAGAAGAATTAGGAACCACGTAGTTTACAAAAACAACGTAATTGTTAGAGTTTTGCCCTTTCGCGAAAGCCGTAAAATCTAATCCCGTAATGCTCTCTGCTCTTAGATTAGCATTTTTAGAACTCACGATTTCATTATTATTTTCAATCCAAGAAAAACGGTCTGTCGTACCATAATTGTAAAGCAAACTGTAGAATAATTTATCCGGAGTTTTGTTATTGATTAAATTGAGATATTCCGCAAGGTTCAATTTTTTACTATCTGCAAGATTAGCAACATTGGGTTGCCAATAATACCAAGAATTCATCGCTTTCCAAACAAAATCGTTTATTTCATCAGGAGTTTCTGTAACAGGCACAATAGGTGTTGGTTCTGGGTCGTTATCTCTGGAGCAAGAGACTGCCAAAGAAAAACTGAATAATGCTAAAAAAGCGTACTTTGCTATTTTCATTTTTCGTAGTTTTGTATGATTAAATTAATTAACGATTAAATCCTGATAAAATTATGAATAATAAACTAATCTACAACACATTTATCCTATTAGGTTTGTTTTTTTTGTTATCTGCCTGTAAATCTGCTGGTTTGCCAAAAATAACAGAACCCTCCTACTCCACCTTCAACCACGGTACAGAGCGAGGTTACAAAGTGAAGTTTCAACTGAAAAACGACACAGCAAAACCAACTGCCGTAGTCATCAATAAAGTGAAACAAAACATCTCGGAAGAGAATAAAATTGGAAATACTTACCAAGTAAATATTATTGCACAAAGCCAAAAGATTTTAGGTTTTAAAGCTAATATTGTGGAAAAACCAAATGGAATTTTCTTCCAAACCAATTCAGGTGAAGAAGTATTTGAAGAGGTAAACTTTAAGTTAGAATAATTGATTTTAAAGATTAAAAATCAATAAGTTACACACATTAAAATCTGCTTTAACAATAGTTTGTTGAGCAGATTTTTTTTATTTGAAATCAAATGCAATTATACACAAAACGCATAAACCCAAATAATTATGCATAATTCTACCTCATCAGCCATTCTTTAAAATCTTTTACTCTATCTCGGCTTACGGTAATTTCGCCTTCGGGTTGATGCCTTAGTTCCACTTTGTAATAAGGCGAGGTGTGTATATTTTTTATAAATTCGGAATGAATAATCACCTGTCTGCTCACTCGGAAAAATTGAGTATTATCGAGATTTTCTTGCAACTCGTCCAACGTGAAATCGGTTGCAAAACTTCGTTCGGCAGTTTGTGCATAAACGATTTTATTTTCACTAAAAAAACAACTGATATTATTAACGGAAATCACTTTCAGATTATAGCCTATTTTTACCAAAATTCGAGAAATTGTCGGCTTTTCTTTTTGAATTAAATTACTGAAATTCAAATTATTATAAAGGTCATTTTGTGGTATAAAACGTTTGTATTTTTCTATTGCATTTTGCAAATTTTCTTCCGTAATAGGTTTCAATAAATAATCTATGGAATTGAGTTTGAAAGCCCGCAAAGTATAATTATCAAAAGCCGTAGTGAAGATGATAAAACTATTTGTAGAAACCTTTTCAAAAATATCAAACGATAAACCGTCTCCCAAAACAATGTCCGAAAAAACCAAATCGGGATGCGGATTTTTTGTAAAATAATCTAAACCTTCCTGCACGGAATACAAGGTTTTAACCAACTCTAAATCAGGGAATAAACCCAAAAGTCGTTCCAGTTTTCGGGCTGCTGGTTTTTCATCTTCTATAATAATGGTTTGGATTTTTTTCATCAATTAAATTTACAAATTTTTTATTTAAAAAAATGGCAAAAAATTCTAATTTTTCTGTCTTTCTCAGTCCATATATTTTTGTATTTGTTTTTCTTTCCAGCGATTTCCAAAGCCAAAAAAGACACGAAAAGCATGAGAAGCCAATCCAATTCCCCAACCTGCCAATGCCCAAAATGCCCACCAATAACTGGGTGAACTCCACCAATTGAGCAAGAATAAAAAAGGCATAACAACACAAAAAGAAATAAGATGCCCATAGAAAGACGCTAACTCATCTACTCTAGTTTTTGCTTTTTCGTAAAGCGTAGTTTCGGTAATTTCAGGACGTTTCATTTTTATTGATTTCTCGGTTAATAATGGGATTTTTACTGTAAAATAATGTTCTGTTTGCTCTACGAAAACTTCATCATTTGTCAGAAATTCGTAGCGTTGTATAATATTGCTCAGCCCGATACCTCTTCTCTCAAAAGGCAAATTTCTCAATTGCGAATTATTCATAACGCAAAGTTTATCATTTTCGCAAAAAATTCGGATAATTAATGGTTTTTCAGAAGTCGCAAAATTATGTTTTATACTATTTTCCAAAAGCAATTGTAAAGATAACGGAACAATCAATTTGGACAATTCTTCATCGCTGATTTCAAAATTAAAACAAATACTATCTTCAAATCTGGTTTTCAATAGATTACAATAGGTTTCAGCAAACACAAGCTCATCTTGCAATGTAACCAATTCTTTATTGCGTTGCTCCAAAACATATCTATAAATACTTGATAATGAAGAAGTAAACCTTTTTGCATTTTCAGGATTTTCATCAATCAATGCATCTAATACATTTAGCGAGTTGAAAAGAAAATGTGGGTCTAATTGATTTCTCAAACTCTCGAACCTTGCATCGGCAGATTTGGCAATTATTTTTTGTTCAGTTACTTGTTGTTTTGTGTTTTCGGTCAAAGCATTTATAAAACCTTTTGCGTGTAAAACTGCAGAAATAAGCAATGCGAAAGTAATTAAAAACCAATTGATTAAATTCATCATTGGAGAGAAAAAATATTCAGGATTTCCACCTTGTATCAAAATATAATGAACATAATTAAAAAAATAGGTGAGAAAAATATTCAGTAATAATACGCTAATTATCGTGGCAAAAATCCGTTGTTTGGTTTGCTCCATCCAAGAAAATTGACGATCGAGGAAAGCATTCAGCCAGCCATTAGAAATGCCGTAACCAAAAGTGTACATCGCAGAAATACCAAGCGATAACAAATAATTGCGAGACGTTTTTTCGTTAGTAGAAAGCAGGAAAAAGAATACACTACTTACCACACAAACCACCAATAATACTCGGAAATGTCTTATAGCATTAAATTTCATTTTTTGTAAATTTTAGACCGATTTATAAACAATTTATCAAAATTACGGTTTTTTTGTCAGAAAATATTCCACTTCTTTTTTGCCCCAGTTTGGGTGAAATGGCGATGCAATTTTGTAAGTATTAAATTGCTCCAACGCCTTACGAAAAAGTTCTAAACCTTTTGTTTTACTTCCCCCAAATTGCTCCGGAGTAAAGTAAATATCTTCTGCTTTCAGCAATGTAATTCTTGGATTTTCAGCATCTAATTTTTCTGCTTTCGCAAGGCGTTCCATAGCGGTTTTGCCTTCTATATTATAGCGTTCCATTGGGTTTACCATCATTTTTAGACTATGAATCATTTTTTGTAAAATATAGAGTTCAGCGTTGTTTTTACTCAATTCAAATGCTTGGTTTAGAGATGCTTGTGCTTCATCTGTTACAGCATCCAACTCTGCTGTTTTGCCTTGCATCATCATTGTTCTGCCTTTTTGTATTTGGGCAAATGCGGCGTAATAATATGGCAACCATTCGGTTTTTTCTGCTTTGCCAATTCTTGCAAAATCGTGGCTGAGAATCTGCCAATCATCTAACGAATTTTGTGTTTCTATTGCACTTATTTTTTCGGTCATTGCTACTTCATATTTACTTTGCGAGTAGAAAAATGTTGCTGAAAAAAGAGCAACGGCTAAAACTATTGTTTTCATTTTCAAATATTTTTTTCTGAATTAATGAGGCAAAGGTATTTCACAAAATTTGGGATGCCAATTTTTTCTCCCCGAACCGTTGTTTTCCCTTACCGAATGGTCATTTCGAAAAAATAATCAATTTATATCGCAAACTGAATTTAATCCTTAACAGAAAAATATTAATTTACGATTTTATTATTGTAATTTTGTGGAATAAAATA
>JAUNTR010000066.1:0-4477 GCA_030538575.1 Cruoricaptor ignavus
TTGGAAGATGTAAACAAATGCATTTGGATAATTTTTGCAGAGATTAAGAAAAGTGGAATCTAAAGCAACTGTTTGATTATCAGTTTCTAAATTCAAAATTTTCTTTCGAGAAATCACCAATTTTTTCAATTGATGATGTTTTACAAAATCCCTTACTTTTTCTGTTTTTTCGGTGTAGGATTTTTGGCTTTCCGCCTCGTTTTCCTCCTTAGAAATAGATAAATCCAGATTAGAAAATTCGGGAATTTCCGATGGTTTTACTTCGATGAAATTTCCACAAAAATCCAAAACTTCCTTTTCATTAAAAGAAATAAACGACAAGTTTTTCACCTCAGGATTTCCATCGGTGGAATATATGGTATCGGAATTTGGGAATTTAAAGAAAATCATTCGATCTAATTCTTCATTATCAATTACGCTAACTTGCTGTGAGGCACGATATTATTCGTCATTGTCGTATGGTTGATGAGGTTGCCTTTCTCATCTCGAATTTCTATTTGCGAAACGTGTACCGTGTTGCCTTTTCGGATAAAAGTTGCCTTTCCCGTAACCATTCCGTCCCTTTTTGCACGCAGATGATTGGCATTGATGTTCGTTCCCACAGGAGCATATTTTTCTATATCCACGTGGATTACCGATAGGCAAGAGCCCAAGGTTTCCGCTAAAGCCACACTTGCTCCGCCGTGTAAAATGCCGTATGGTTGGTGTACTTTTGGTGTTACGGGCATCGTTGCGGTTAGCGAATCATCGTCCACATCGGTGAAACGGATTTCCAAAGTGTGTCCCAAAGTTTCTTGGCTGAAACCATTCAATCGGTCAAGGATTTCTTTTTTTCTTTCGTCGGTCATTTTTTTTCTTTTAATGATTTTAATTGAGAATTATGCTTCGCTAATTACTTTTACCATTGCTTTTATTTCCGTCAGGCGTTGCATCAGTTCCTCTCGGCTTTCGGCTAAGACATTGATGTGTCCCATTTTTCGTCCTGGTTTGGTTTCTGTTTTTCCATAGAGATGCACGTAGGTTTTTGGTAATTTTAATACATTTTCCAAACCTTCATATTTTACTTTTCCGCTGTATCCGTTTTCTCCAACTAAGTTCAGCATTCCTGAAAAACCAATACAATCCGTATCTGCTGGCGGATAATTTTTCAGCACTCGGTACATTTGTTCAAACTGAGAATTGCTGTTGCCTTCCTGTGTTTGGTGTCCGGAATTGTGCAATCTTGGGGCGGTTTCGTTCACCCAAACTTTACCATTTTTATCGAGGAAAAGTTCTATGGCAAACAATCCCGATGAGTCGGCAGCTTGTATAAATTGGTTGGCGATTTCTGTAATTTGTGTTTGTGTATTTTCCGAAATATCGCTTGGACAAATATTGAAATCCAACAGGTTGAGTTTCGGGTCGGCAACCATTTCCGTTATGGGAAAAGTTTTTACTTCGCCGTTTTCATTTTTAGAAATAATGATGGAAAGTTCCTTGTCTATATCTACCAAACTTTCTAATACCGAAGGGGTATCCCAAAGATTTTGCAAGTCGTTTTCAGTTTTTATCACTTGTACGCCTTTACCATCGTAACCGCCTGTATTTAGTTTTTGTACAAAAGGTAAAGGGAAATTTGCTTCCGATTTTTGTTGTATAATTTGGAAATTAGGACTTGGAATTTGGTGTTTTTTGTAGAACTCTTTTTGCAAGATTTTCTGCTGAATAATCTCGATGATTTTTGGGGAAGGAATGATTTTTACACCTTCCTTTTCCAAGTCATAAAGGGCTTTTACGTTGATGTGTTCTATTTCTATGGAAACCACATCTTTATCTTTCCCGAAAGCCATTACAGTATCATAATCGTTGAAATCGCCATGTGTGAAATACGAAATATTATTGCACGGAGCATCTTTTGCAGGGTCTAGTGTGTACCATTGGTCGTCGTATTTTAGGGCGTTTTGTATGAGCATTCTGCCGAGCTGTCCGCCTCCGAGTATTCCGATTTTCATTTTTTTTAATTTAAATTTATTTTTGATAAACCTGAAAAGCCATATTTTTTTAGATATAGATTTAGGATTTTATTTAATCTTTTAGAATCAATATCCAAATTTTTTAATGATTCTACTATTCGTTTGTTATTTGATTTTTCAATGATGATTTTAATATTATTAACCGATTCTTCTAAAATTTTTATTTCTTTCCAGTGGATTTTTTTTAGTCCGATAAATTTTATTCCACTTGGATCGATTTCAATTAAAGGTAAGATAAAGCTTAAGGTCATTTTAACCACTAAACCTAAAACCAGAATTATAGAAATGAAAATATCTATCGCTAATTTGTGGGCTTCATCTGAAGTTTTAATTTTTATAAAAGCATACAATGCAATTAATAAAGATAAAATTATTTCTAAAATTCTCCTTTTTTTTCTAACCTTAATTTTCATTTAATATTTCAAAAATTAAAACTCGAGTTTTTTCTAATCAATAATCCCAAAACTTAATACATTCTATTTTTTCACAATATTTAAAACTTCATTTCGTCTTTTACTATACCGTTGTTTTGGGTGTGTGGTAAAAGTTGTGTTTCAATAAAATTGGTTATTTCTTGGTAATTGTTAGCCGTTAGTTGTTCGTTTTCCGAAGGAAATAATAAATGAACATTTGCCCCAGCATCCAAAGTGAAAAATAGCGGTAAACTTGTTTCCTTACGGAAGTTCCATATTTTATTAATGACTTCCAAAGTTCCCGTTTTCATTAGGATAAAAGCAGGTTCGCTCATCATCATCATAGCGTGTAATGTAAGGGCTTCGTGTTCTACCAAAGCGATGAATTTCTGCAAATCTCCCGATTTCAAAATATCTTTCATCGGAACAAAATTCTCATGGGCTTCCAAAAAACGCCTTTCGGCATACGGGTTGGTATTCATCAATCCGTGTCCTACGGTGGAGCTTACAGATTTTTGTCCTTCGTGGATAAGCAAAACCCAATCGTTGAAATTCCTAAAAACAGGATGGATTTCGCTGTTTGGGTAAGGCACGGCAAACCAATCCGAACTGCCTGCAACCTCGGGTGTTTCGCCCCAAACGACCAAGCCGTTGTACAGACTCCGGCACGCACTACCACTTCCCAATCTCGCAAGAAAAGAGGCTTTTTGTTTAGAATCTTGAATTTTGAATTTTGAATTTCTCATCCAACTTCATCAGGCATTCTGCAATCGCTCCGAAACCCGATGCAGAGCTTGCAATTCCCGAGCTGTGCGGAAATGTGTTTTCCGTTTTTATAATGTATTTGCCTTGCAAAATCCAAGGTAGATATTTTTCGATTTTAATGAAATATTTTTCGATTTTTTTTGCGAAATCCGTAACTTCATTTCCTGATAAAAAAGTTTGCACCGAGAAGGTTTCATTGGCCAAAAACTCTACCGAAGTATTGGTTTTACAATGGTTAAGGGTAAAACTAATGCTTGGGTTTGCGGGGATTTGGTCGGCGTATTTTCCCCAATATTTTATAAGTGCAATATTGCTGGGGCAACTTGCCGAAACCGTTTGGTTTGAAATTTCAAAATTAGGATTTCCTAAAAAATGTTGTTCCATAATTTTTTTATTAGGTGGCTTTTAGTGGGCGTACATTCCGTCTATCACATTGGCGTATTTTGCCAGTACGATATTTCGTTTTATTTTCAAGGTTGGTGTTATTTCTCCGCTTCCGATTTCAAATTCCGATGCCATTAGGGCGAATTTTTTTACCTTTTCGAAGCCTGAAAGATTTTTCTGTATTTCATCTATTTTTTGATGATAAAGTTCTTTTATTTTATCTAAGTTTACAATTTCCTCCCAACTGGTAAATGGGATTTGCATTTTCTTTAATTGTTCTTGTAGAAACTCAAAATTCGGAACAATCAGTGCAGTTACAAACGGTTTTCCCTCTGCAACCAACATCACTTGGTTTACATAATTGTTGTTGGATAGCAGATTTTCTATCGGTTGCGGAGTTACATATTTTCCGTTAGAAGTCTTCATCAAATCCTTTATTCTATCGGTAATTACAAGATTTCCTTTTGTGTCGAAAACGCCTGCATCGCCTGTGCGGAACCAACCATCTTCCGTGAAAACTTCTGCCGTTTCTTTTGGTTTTTTGTAATAGCCTTTCATTATTCCGCTTCCTTTGGCTAAAATCTCGTTGTTCTCACCAATTTTTATTTGCGTATCTCCCAATGTAATTCCCGCTGAACCATGTTCGTAATTGCTGAAAGGGAAGGCTGTAAGGGTTGCCGTAGTTTCCGTAAGTCCGTAGCCTACGGTAATGTGTATGCCCATTGCATCGAAAAACTCCGTAACTTCTGGGGAAAGCGATGCACCGCCACAAGGCATAAACCAAAGGTTTCCACCCATTTTGTCTTTTATTTTTTGGAAGACCATTTTATTGGCGATTTTGTTTTTTAATTTTAATGAAAAAGGAACAGGTTGGTTATTTCGTTTCAGTTCCGAAACTTGTTT
>JAUNTR010000066.1:4577-9629 GCA_030538575.1 Cruoricaptor ignavus
ATTTTAATGAAAAAGGAACAGGTTGGTTATTTCGTTTCAGTTCCGAAACTTGTTTCCCGATGGACAAAGCCCAAGCAAAAATTTTCTTTTTAGTTTCCGAGCTTTCTGCTACCATTTCGTTTACACCACCGTATATTTTTTGGTAAAATCGGGGAACGGCACACATCATCGTAGGTTTTACTTCGGTAAGAGTGTGAGCGATGAGTTTTGTGTTTTCTAAGAAAGAAACCTTTGCCGCACCGTAGAGCGAGAGCAAAGTCCAGCTTCTTTCAAAAACGTGGGAAAGTGGTAAAAACGCCAAAGAATGCTCATTTTGAAAATTCTTGAATTTGAAAAAATCGAAGTGGGCATCTACACATTTTTTAAAATTGCCGTGTGTCAGCATTACGCCTTTTGGGATTCCGGTAGTTCCCGAAGTGTAGATGAGCGTTGCCAAATCTTCATCATCTTTTTCTACGATTTCCAAAGTTTCACCGCTGGTTTTTATGAAATCTTCTAAAAAAACAGAGTTTTCTTGTTTTATCCAAACTTTCTTTTTGGCGACTACAATGTTGTTTAGGAAAGGATTATTTTCTATAATATTAAACATCGCATCGTATTGCTCTTGGTTGCCTACCAAAACAACTTTGGATTCGGAATCGCTAATAATATATTCTGCTTGTTCCTGATTATTAGTGGAATAGATAGGAACTGTAATCGCCCCAAGCGACAATATTGCTAAATCGAACACAATCCACTCGGGAGAGTTGTCGGAATAGATGGCAACTTTGTCGTTCTCTTGCACGCCTGCATTTCGCAGTGCATTGGCGGTTTTGAAAACCATTCGTCGGAAATCTTTCCAGTTGAGTTCCAGCCATTTGTCATCTTTTTTGAAACCAATGGCGGCTTTTAGTGGATATTTTTCGGTATTTGTATTTAGAAATTGTGTAATGTTCATTTGATAGGGGTATTAGATGAAAAGTGTTCGGGTTATTTTTTTCCTTTATAATGATTTAAATGAAAACGAATGCTTTCGGAAATCGGAATGAAATTGAAACCTAACTTTTCTTTAATTTTTTTATTAGATATTTTATTAAAAGTTGTTACAGATTTTATATTATTTTTATTAATGATTTTGAATGAAGGAACTAACCAACCGAATAATTCCGCTATTAATATAATTAAATTAAGGAAAGAATTGGGCAATATTTTTGGTTCAGGTAAATTAAGAATATTTCTTATTTCTTTGCTAAAATCTGCGAATTTCATATTCTCGGAAACGAGAACGAAACGTTCGCTGAAAATATTTTTTTCCATTAAAGTAATCGCAATTTTTGCTACATCTCGCACATCTACATAAGCTGTTCCACCAGAGAGTGTATAGCGGTTTTTCTCCGATGTTTGGAAGAGTTTTCCGCTGCTGTGTTGCCAATTTCCGCTACCGATAATCACACCTGGATTGATGATGACGGTATTTAATCCTTCTGCCGATGCACGCCAAACTTCCATCTCCGAAAAGTGTTTGGAAATCGCATAATCCGAATGATTTAGTTTGGCATTGTAATCCGAATTTTCATCCATTTCGCCAAATTCGTTCAAGCCATCTAAAACCGCAATGGAACTCACAAAACAGAATTTTTGAACCGAAGAGCCTTCGCAAGCGTACAACAGATTTTGCGTTCCCGTGATGTTGGTTTGGTACATTTCCTTTTTATCTTTCGGGTGGAAACTCACTTTTCCTGCACAATGGTAAACTTCGGTTACGTTTTTCAAAGCGGATTGAAGCGTATCTATATCATTAAAATCGACATTAACCCATTCGATTTTTTTGAAAAAATCTTTGGCGTTTTCGGTGTAATAAGCAAAGGATTGTTCAACCTCTTTCAGGTTGCTGTTGGGGCGTTTTGTAGCACGCACGGTAAATCCTTGTTTCAGCAGTTCCAAAACAATAACTCTTCCCAAAATGCCCGTAGCTCCCGTAACTAAAATCATAGAAAAATTACAATTCTACAAAGATAAAAGAAAAACTTTATAGATGCTAATTTGCGTGGCTTTTAATATTAAATTGAATTCTTTTTTTTCGATTTATTTTGTGTAATGTTGGAATGCTTCTTCCAAGTTGGCGAATTTCCCTTTGAACTCGTTGATAGACGTGTCTTGCAAAATTTTCCCTTGATGGATTAGGATAACTCTGCTACAAAGTGCTTCTACTTCTTGCATAATATGTGTGGAAAGAATTACGGTTTTTTCCCTCCCAATATCTTTTATCAGATTTCGGATTTCTATAATTTGGTTAGGGTCCAAACCATTGGTCGGCTCGTCTAAAATTAGCAAATCTGGTTGATGCAAAATGGCTTGTGCAACGCCAACTCTTTGTTTGTAACCTTTGGATAGCTGTCCTATTTTTTTTGTTTTTTCGGGAGAAAGCCCCACTTCTTCTATCACTTCCTCGATATTAGATTTCGGGATGTGATGAAGGTTGGCTACGAATTGCAAATATTCTTTCACATACATTTCGTGGTAAAGCGGATTGTTTTCTGGCAAAAAACCGATGTTTTTTTTAGTTTCTATGTCGTGTGTCGTAATATTTTTTTCATTGAAAATAATTTGTCCTTCATCTATTTTTATAACTCCCGCAACGGATTTCATCAGTGTAGATTTTCCTGCACCGTTCGGACCAAGCAAGCCTATAATTTCATTTTTATTAATCGTAATATTTATTTGGTCGAGGGCTATTTGTGTTCCAAATTTCTTTGTAAGATTACTGATTTGTAAGGACATATTATTTTTAATATTTTTGGTAAAATTAAAATAAAAAAAGGAAACAGCAAATTGTTTTGTTCCACACTAAAATTTCAAATAAAAAAATGGAACGGATTTTGTAAAATAATGATAAATAAAACCATCACATAAATAGATGAAATATTCTAAAATACAATTGATAAAAGAAGCCATAAAACATAAAGGTTTTATGCAAAAATTGCCCGTAGTTTGGCGTATGCTGAAAATGTGGAAAAAAGGGCAATATCCTACAAAATCTATCGATATGATTTTGCCTGTATTAGGCTTGTTATACGTGATTTCACCGATAGATTTAATTCCCGAAATCGCTATTCCATTCATCGGTTCTTTGGACGATTTGGCAGTTTTGGCACTCGTAATTCCTAAACTGATGAAAGAGGTAGATAAATTCCTGCTTTGGGAAGCTCTCAATAAAAAAGGAATTACAACGATAGATGTGGAAGAAGTGGAGTAGAACTGAAACAATTCCCAATCCTTATTCTTCATTCTGATTTTTTTCCGAAATTTGCAAGGTGAATACTTTAATATCCATTGTAGGAACTACCGGAATTGGCAAAACCAAATTAGCAATAGATTTGGCGAAATATTACAATACCGAAATTATATCCTGCGACTCTCGACAGTTTTTTAGAGAAATACCAATAGGAACCGCAGCTCCCAACAAAGAGGAGTTGGCGGAAGTTCCGCATCATTTCATCGGGAATTTATCGGTGCAAGATTATTATTCCATCGGTCAGTTCGAGATAGATGCGTTGCAGATTTTGGATACTTTATTTCAAAAGCAAAACACCGTTATAATGGTGGGCGGAAGTATGATGTACGAAAAAGCCGTAATTGAAGGCTTGAACGATTTGCCAGAAGCCAATCCTGAAAATCAAAAAAAACTGGAAAATATTTGGCAAAAAGAAGGCTTGGGTCGATTGCAAGAAATGCTGAAAGAATTGGATGCAGATTACTACGAAAATGTAGATAAAGACAACCCGAGACGTTTGCTAAGGGCGATAGATGTGATTTGGCAAACCGAAAAGAAATATTCTGAATTAATCGCAAAACCAAAAGCAAAGCGAAATTTCCGAACGATAAGAATTGGGATTGAAGCTCCAAGAGAAATCATCTATGAAAGAATTAACCAACGGGTTGAAAAAATGATGATGGCAGGTTTGCTCCACGAGGTTGAAAATCTGTATGCTTATCGGGATTTGGTCGCATTGCAAACCGTAGGTTATACGGAATTATTTCGCTATCTTAGTGGCGAATGGGATTTGGATTTTGCCGTTTCGGAAATCCAAAAAAACTCCCGAAGATTTGCAAAACGACAGCTAACTTGGTACAGAAAAGAAGAGAATATATCTTGTGTTGATTATGAAAATCCTCTCCAAGAATCCTTATCTTTGTTGCAAGAAATTCTTTGAAAATTCTTTTGGAAATTTGGCATAAGTTATAAAATTAGTTAACTTTGGCAAATGGAAATAATTAGAAAAATTGTTTTTGTATAAAGAATATTTTGAAGAACAAAAAAATAAAGAAAATGAAAAATATAAAAACATTTGATGAGCATCTTGGTGAGAGATATGGAAAAGTAGGAACTGAGGAAAGAACGAATTTTGAAATTAAAGCCAAATCTTTCGCAATTGGCGAGCTGATTAAAGAAGAACGCAAACAAGCCAAATTAACCCAAGAGCAGTTAGCAGAAAAGATTGGAGCAAAAAAAAGTTATATTTCAAGAATTGAAAATGGCAAAACCGATATTCAATTATCGACACTTTATCGATTGATAGAATTTGGTTTAGGAAGAAAAATAAACTTAACATTTCAATAAAAATACATTAAATTACTTTAATTAAAATAAAAAAAATATGGCAAATACACCTTCTAATATGTTGGAACTCGGGACGAAAGCTCCTTATTTTGAACTCCCAAATCCTGCTAAGTCAGGCGAATTGCAATCTCTGGAAGAGCTGAAAGGCGAGAAAGGAACTTTGGTGGTTTTTATCTGTAATCATTGTCCGTTTGTGTTACACATCATAGATAAACTAACCGAATTGTACGAAGATTACAATGAAAAAGGTATAGAATTTATCGCTATTAATGCCAATGATGTCGTAAAATATCCGGCAGATTCTCCCGAAAAAATGATAGAATTTCAAATTGAAAAAAGATTTGATTTTCCGTATCTTTATGATGAAAGTCAGTCCGTAGCAAAGGCTTATGATGCAGCTTGCACGCCCGATTTTTATTTCTTTGATGATAAATTAGATTTGATTTATCGAG
>JAUNTR010000067.1 GCA_030538575.1 Cruoricaptor ignavus
ATAAATTTGCAAAATGTTTTTATAAAGTACGGGTTTTTATGTGTATATTTGGGTGCTTGCAAAGTTCTATCCCAAAAACAATTTATAACCGATGAGAGCTATTATTAAAACCATTCTTTCTTTCCTAATTTTAGCATTTTTTTCAAATTGCAATTCACAGAATGTAAATCATTTCAAACCAAAAATTGTTTATCAAACAGATAAGTTGGTAATTATTCAAATTTCTAATAATTCATTTATGCATACTTCTTTTTTGCAAACAAATGATTTTGGAAATGTTCCCTGTAATGGCTTAATTGTTAAGGATAAAAATGAAACAATTATTTATGATACGCCAACTGACGATATAGGTTCTGAAGAACTAATAAAATGGATTGAAGAAAAACTTGATTCAAAAATAAATGCAATAATTCCAACTCATTTTCATAATGATTGTTTGGGTGGCTTACAAGCATTTCATAATCATAAAATACCGTCATACGCTAATATAAAGACAATTGAATTAGCCAAAGCTAATAATTATGTTATCCCACAAAATGGTTTTGAAAGCGTATTGATTTTGAATGTAGGAAATGAGAAAACAATTACTAAATTTTTTGGCGAAGGTCATACAAAAGATAATGTGGTTGGCTACTTTCCTATTGAAAATATTATGTTTGGTGGATGTTTAATAAAAGAAATAAGTGCAAGCAAAGGCTATTTAGGAGATGCGAATGTTGATGCGTGGTCGAATACGGTACGAAAAGTAAAAAATGAGTATCCTGACGTAAACGTTGTTGTTCCAGGTCACGGAGAATTTGGAAATAAAAAATTACTGGATTATACAGTTAAACTATTTGAAACCAAATAATAAACCAGAATTTCTGCTAACATAGTATTCACAAACAACCATTTCATTTTTTTATTTTTTGTAAATTTGGAAAAATGAAACCGAAGTATTCATCGAATCAAATAAAAATAATAAATAAACTGTGAGATAAAAAGCATTCGCTACGGTTGGTTGAAATTGAACTTTTCGGTTCTTTTTTGCCCGCCTTCGCCAATACTTTTTCCGTTAGCTGTAATGTCAAAAAAATCCATCAAAAATTAATTTGCAAGTTTTACCAAAAATTGGTAAGTTTGAAAAAAGTTAATATGAAAAATACATCTGTTTCATTAGGAAACTATTTTGACCAATTTGTTAGCAGTCAAGTTGCTACAGGAAGATACAAGAACATAAGCGAAGTGATTCGTGCAGGATTAAGATTGCTCGAAAACGAAGAAAGCAAAGTGATTGCCTTAAAAACTGCAATTCAGGAGGGATTGAATAGTCCAAGAGTTGAAAATTTTGATTTTGACGAGCATTTAACAAAATTAAAATCTGAAAGAAAAATTAAAAATGACTAAGGTTATTTTAAGACGAGAGGCTATAAATGATTTAACAGATATTTGGAATTATACACTTTATAAATGGTCTGAGAAGCAAGCAGATAAATATTACCAAAAAATTAAATTAGCCTGTAAATCAATTGGTGAAAATCCAAGCCTTGGTAAAAGTTATCCTGAAATAAGTAAGCATCTTCTTGGTTTAAAATGCGAAAAGCATATTATTTTTTATTGTCAAATATCGAATTCAGAAATTGAAATTATTAGAATTTTACACGGAAGAATGGATTTAAAACGCAGAATAAACGAATAAAAAACTACCGCTAACACAGGTTTTGCAAAAAACAGCATTCGAGGATTAATACATTCTGTTGTATTTGCTTTTCCACTTCACATTTTTTTTTGTAATTTAGTTTCGTGGAAATTAAGGTATTCATCTCTAAAAAACGTTGTGCTAAAACACAAATAATATGAGCAAATTTATAATAGGAAGCACATTAACAGTCTCAATTGAAAATTACAGTTACGGCAGTCCTTGTATCCAAATGGATACTCCGATGTCTTATCCGTTGTATGATTTGGTGCAGATGATAAAAATGTGGACAAACTACACAGATACTTATGATTGGATATTCAGTAATCCTTATGAAGACAGTGGTGTTAAAAGTCTATCATTGAAAAATAACAAGGAGGAAATAGAAAATACTGCATTTCACGAATTTCGGAAAAGTACACCTTATATCATTTGTAATTATGGACCAATCGAAATTCAATTAGAGGCAAGAGGTTTCCTAAAATATCGGAAAGTTTACCCGACAATCTATCAGGCTGTCGGCTATTTTCCAACCGAACAAGAATTTTTGAACAATATTAAATCAATTGATATTCACGGTAAATACACCATTCCAAGTAAAACTTTGCCAAGCTCGGAACATCTGATAAATAATGACTTAATCCAATATGGAGAAAAATTGAAAAACTATTTTAAGACCAAATATAAAATATCCAATGAAATTGTTGAAGGTTCAGCTTTCAATGAAAACAAATTAATCGCAAAATAAGTACTATTATCAATATGTACAACCTCACAGAGTCCAAATTATTTAGCCTGAAATTTTGAATGTGTTTCGGTTTTCACAGCCAAACGCCATCAACCAAATGCCAATTTTATTTCTTAAATTTGCGGTTCTCTAAATTTCAATAAAAATGATGGATTATCTGAAAGGTCTCAACGAACCGCAACACCAAGCTGTAACCACTTTGCAAGGTCCTCTTATGGTTCTCGCAGGAGCAGGCTCGGGCAAAACCAGAGTGCTTACCATGCGTATTGCACACCTGATTACCAATCTTGTAGATCCTTTCAATATCCTCGCTCTTACTTTTACCAACAAAGCCGCAAGGGAAATGAAGGAGAGAATTGCAAAAGTGGTTGGCGAAAGCGAAGCACGAAGCCTTTGGATGGGAACTTTCCACTCTGTATTTGCAAGGATTTTGAGGAGCGAAGCTCACTATTTGGGTTACCCGAGCAATTTCACGATTTACGATTCTCAGGACTCGCTGAACGTTCTGAAAAAGGTTTTGAAGGAACTGAATATCGATACCGATTTGTACAAACCGAAAAAAGTACAATCCCGAATTTCAACATATAAAAATAATCTGATTACCGTAAAAGCTTATCACAACAATCCCGAATTGATGGAAGCTGACGAGAAAGCCAATATGAAGCTTTTGGGGACAATTTACCAAAAATATGTAGAAGCTTGTTATAAAAACGGTGCAATGGATTTTGATGATTTATTATTGAAAACCAACGAATTGCTTACTCGTTTTCCTGAGGTTTTGGCAAAATATCAAGACCGTTTTCGTTACATTTTGGTGGATGAGTATCAGGATACCAATCATTCGCAATATCTTATTGTAAAGGCATTGGCATCCAAATTCGAGAATATTTGTGTTGTGGGAGATGATGCACAATCCATCTATTCTTTCCGTGGGGCGAATATTTACAATATTCTTAATTTCAAAAAAGATTATCCCGATGCCGTTACCGTTTCTTTGGAACAAAATTATCGCTCTACACAAAATATCGTAAACGCTGCAAATCAGGTAATTGCGAAAAATCAACAACAGTT
This sequence comes from Cruoricaptor ignavus, assembly GCA_030538575.1. GTDB lineage: Bacteria > Bacteroidota > Bacteroidia > Flavobacteriales > Weeksellaceae > JAUNTR01. The sequence continues at coordinate 3,498 of JAUNTR010000067.1, forward strand.
TGAGAAAAATGTATTTAGCGAAAACGAGGAAGGCGAAAAGATAAAAATCTACCGAGCTTTAACCGATGCCGATGAGGCAAATTTTGTGTCTAATAATATTTGGGAGCAACATAATTTTAACCAAAAAAGATTTAGCGAATTTGCTATTTTATACCGAACCAATTCCCAAACCAGAGCCTTTGAAGACGCACTTCGCCGAAAAAATATCCCATATCGTGTGTATGGCGGTTTGTCTTTTTATCAAAGAAAAGAAGTGAAAGATTTGGTAGCTTATTTGCGACTTTTGGTGAATGAAAATGATAATGAAGCTTTGTTGAGAGTTGTGAATTATCCTGCTCGTGGAATTGGCGAAACGACCCAAAATAAATTGATTGTTTTTGCGGATTCTCAGAATTTGCCTGTTGCCAAAATTTTGGATAATCTTGGTTTTTACTCGCAACATTTAGGATTAAATAATGCGGCATTAACCAAACTGAATGATTTTTGGTCGATGATAAAAGCTTTCCAAGTTTTACTTAAAACCGAAAATGCGTACAATGTCGCAATGGAAGTGGCAAAACGAAGCGGATTGATAAAATTTCTAAAAGACGACCAAACGCCCGAAGGCATCTCTCGAGTGGAAAATGTGCAGGAGCTAATGAACTCTATGCAAGGATTTATAGAGGAACAACAGCAGTTGGAAGATGGCAATCCATCGCTTGCTAACTTTTTGGAAAACATTGCGTTATCTACCGACCAAGATAAAAAAGACGATAATGGCGATAAAGTTTCGTTGATGACGATACACCTTTCCAAAGGATTGGAATTTCCTGTTGTGCATTTGGTGGGTTTAGAGGAAAATTTGTTCCCAAGTTTTATGAGTTCTGCCACACGAGAGGATTTGGAAGAGGAACGCCGATTGTTCTACGTTGCACTTACCAGAGCCGAAAAACAGGCGTTTTTCACTTATGCCGTTTCCAGATTTCAGTGGGGGAAAATTGTAGATGCCGAGCCATCCAGATTTCTTAGCGAGATAGATAACAGATATTTGGATTTCATTAATCCGATGATGGAAAAACGTTTTGTAAACCAATCGGGACTGAAATCCAATATTTTTGATGATGGTTTTGAAACCAGCTCGAAGCCTTTCTTTAAAAAGAAAGAACCGAAGAAAACTTTCCAAAAAAATAGCGAACCAAAAATAAGTTCTACCAAAAATCTAAAACCGATAGATAAAGCCAAAATTACAAACCCGAATGGGAATATGTCGGAAGATATTGAAGTGGGAGATACGGTAAGACACGACCGTTTTGGGATTGGGACTGTTACTTTTTTAGACGGAACGGATTCTCAAAATATAAAAGCAGAAGTGGATTTCGCCAACGAAGGTAAGAAAAATCTAATCCTAAAATTTGCAAAACTGACTAAGATTTAACTCAATATAAATCATTAATTATCAATAGAAAATTAAGTCGATTTATCGCTTATTCATTATCATTGCGAGAATGACAGGAATTCCGAATAGGGAAGTAATCACGTTTAGTGGGAATTGTGTAAGCTCTGAAATTGTGGAAAATACCAGCATAATTAGAATGCCCAAAAGCATATTCAAAATCCATTGATGCCAAAGTTTGGATGGATTAAAAATCATTCTGGAAAAATGCGGAACAACAATCCCGATAAATAAAATTGGTCCTAAAAATGCTGTAACAGAAGCCGAAAGCAAAGATGAGGAAATGATGATAAGTAGTTTCAGTTGGTTTAGATTTACGCCCAAACTTAGTGCGTAATTAGTTCCCAAAGCGTTTCCCAATAGTGGTTTTATCGCACGAAAACTCAGGAAAAGTCCGACTAATACAATGGCTGATAAAATCATAATTTGGTTGGTCGTTACTTGGTTATTCGCTCCAAAACTCCAAAGAATATAGTTTTTCAGACTTTGGTTATCGGCGTAAAATTGCAGGATAGAAACCACCGCACCTGCCAATGCAGAAACCAAAAATCCAAAAATAATGAGGAAAGATTTGTCTTGAAATCGATGCGAAAATGCCAATAAAATCAGCATAAGCAACAAACTTCCCAATATTGCAGATAAACTGATGAAGCCATTTTGAAGAAATTCGGGAAGTAAAATATCTTGCGAGAAAAATATGTAAAAAGCAACACTAAGGCTGGCAACTGAAGTGATGCCCAAAACCGATGGTCCAGCTAATGGATTTTGAAAATATTCTTGCAAAAGAAATCCTGAAGACGGCACAGCAACTCCTGCCAAAAGCATTACCAAAACCCGATTGGTTCGCAGTTGTGCAATTTGGGAATGTTCGGTTTCCGAAAAAAAATCTTGTAATTGCAATGGCAAAAATCCTGTACTGAGATTAATAATAACTGAAACAAAAATCCCAATAACAATACACAAACAAAGCAAATAAAAGTTTTTATTCATTCAGTAATAATGCTAGAGAAGATAATTTTTTATTTATTCCTGTTTTCATCAACCATTTTTGTAGGATTTTGTCTTGCATCAAAAATATCTGTAATAACAATTTTATTTTCAATAATTAGATAAATTATTTTATAATTTCCGCTGACAATATATCTGTGATTTTGTTTTAATTTTTCAAGATGATGTTCAATCTGACCTGATTTTGGGTGATTAATTAGATGCTTTGTAGATTCAAAAATATTTTTTCGGATTTTGTGAGCCACTTTTTTATTCGCTTTAAAAGAATAATATTCGAAGATTTCTTTTAAATTTTCAATTGCAAAATCCGTCCAAATTATCTCCATAATTACCAATTTGCAGAAATTTTTTCCAAATGTTCTTGGGTTTTAAAATTTCCTTCAATATAATCTTGTTCAGATTTTTTACTTCTATTCACCAATTCATCAATGGTAAAAGGTTGTAATTCCAATTCTTCCATTTGATTTTTTTTATATTTTTTTAGAATATAATTTTCAATTTTATCAAAAAAACTTTCATCTTGAATTTGAGCAAGATATGTTATCAAATTAAGTTTTCGAGTTTGTAAATCCATCGGTTTAAATTTATTAAAAATTAACTTACCTCATCATCGCTGAAATTTTTTCATCCAGTTGGTTTTTGCTCATCATTCCTACGGTTTCATTTACTTTATCGCCTTTTCTCATCATTGTAAAAGGAATTGAAGAGCCGTCCCAAACGGTAAAATTTTCATTAAAAAAACTCGAAGAAAACGCCATAGCATCTGTAAGAACAATATTATCCGAAACCCCAAATTGGTCGCCAAACCGCTGAACTTTCGAGTCCCAATCTTTTTTATCATCCACACTGATGAAAGTAAATTTCACGGGTTGCCCATTCAGCTCCTCTATTTTTTTTGTGAAATGTGGCATCTCTCTAAGGCAAGGTCCACACCAAGTTGCAAAAAAATTGGTAACATACAGAGTATCGTTTTTGGTGTTTATCAACTCGGCAATTTGCTGAATATCGTACTCTGGTATTATGTTATCTTTCTTATTATCAATAGTTTCTGTAATTGTGGAGTTAGAATCCGAAGGTTGGTTTTCGGCATCGGTTACTTTTTCATTTTTCTTGCATGCAATTATGGTTGCAAAAACAAGAAACGGTATCAATATCTTTTTCATAAAATTTTTTATATTTTTGTTTTCGGAATATGGAATCACTTTTTAAGCAAAATCAGCAACCGAAATTTCACAGGCTAAAAATAACAAAAAAAAAGAAACTTACCAAAAAAGTCTTTGCCTTGGAATTGGAAATCCCCGAAAATCTAAAACAAGCGTTTAGTTTCGAGGCAGGGCAATACGTTCCTGTAAAATACAAACACGGCGAAGAATGGTCGATAAACGATTATTCTATAACTTCTGCACCGTACGAAAATGTGTTTTCTTTGGGCATCAAAATCAATACCGAAAACAGCACAACCAACAGTCTTTTCAAGGATTATGAAGTTGGCGATTGGTTAGAAGTTGGCGAACCAAAAGGCAGATTTACAATTGTAAATAAACCGCACGAATTTCGTACAATTTTAGGATTTGCCGCAGGAATTGGGATTACGCCAATCCTTAGCCATTTCAAAAATATTCTTCACGAAGAGCCAAGAACTCGGCTGTTTTTGTTTTATGGAAATAAAAATAGAGAGGAAACTGCTTACCGAAAAACGCTCGATGAGTTGCAAAAACAATATGCCGACCGCTTGGAAATTCATTATTTCTATTCCAAAGAAAATGTTGGGAACAGCTTTGTAGAAGGTCGTTTAGATGATAAGAAATTGAAACTCATCATTAATCAAATTCTGCATTTGGACGATACCGATGAGGAATCTACGATTTGGGATGCGGTGGATGAAGTTCTGATTTGCGGAAAAGGAGAGATGATAAAATCCATTGCCAATGCTTGCTACGACAACGGAATTCCGAAAAAGAATATTCATTTTGAACTTTTTGAGGAATACAATGATGATATTTATCCTGTGGAAATAGAATTTCCTTTGGTTGAAAACATCGATATTGAGTTTCTGTACAATGGCGAAACTTATAATACAGTTTTGGAAAATAATGAGCATAAAATTTTGCAAAGTCTTTCTATAAAGGGATTTACGGTTCCGTTTTCCTGTAAGTCGGGAATTTGTGGCAGTTGCCAATGTCGTCTTGTGGAAGGCGATGTAGAGCTTTTGGAAAACGAATATCTCACGGAAAACGAAGAAGGTAAAGGACAAATTTTGGCGTGTATGTCTTTTGCTCTTTCAGATAAAATAAAATTAGATTTCGATAATATTTGAAGAAAATTTTCAACATAATAAGGTTTTTTGTTCTATTTGCAGAGGTTGGTATTTTGCTGATGCTCTTGGCTAATTTTTGGGTATTTGCACTTACCAATGGGCGAACTTATACCAAAATTTCCAGAGTTCCACCAAGGGAAACGGCCTTGGTTTTGGGCACTTCACCAAAGACAAAATCAGGAAATGCCAATCCGTATTTCACTTCTCGAATGGATGCTGTGGCATTGCTTTATCATCATGGTAAAGTGAAAAAAATTATCGTAAGTGGTGAAAAAAGTAGAGGTTATGATGAGCCAACCGCAATGAAAAATTTTTTGGTTTATCAAGAAGGTATTCCAGAAAATGTCATTATAAAAGATTCTAAAGGTTTTAAAACCCAGCAAAGTATAAAACGTTGCAAGGAAATTTATCAACAAAATAATGTGATTATCGTTTCGCAAGGTTATCACAATCTTCGGGCATTATTTTTTGCCAGAAATCAGGATATGAATGCTTTGGCGTTCGATGCTCGGGATATTACCAAACCCGAAAGCTATTACAGAAACCAAACTCGGGAATTTTTAGCAAGAGTTTTAGCGGTGTTTCATTATATTTTCGGGTTGGATTAAAAGTCGGTTTTCTGATATATTTCAGTACTCGAAAAAGTTTAAAATCATTTCCTTAAATTTGCTTGAAATTTATATTTTTGAAGAGCAATGAAAAAGATGATTCTTTTGGCTATTTTGGGATTGGGAATCCTTTCCTGCAATAAGCAAAACAGTACAACACCCGAACAAAATACTAAAAACGAAACTATGGAATTACCAAGCGAGTGGAAGAAAAACACCAATATCTACGAGGTTAATATCAGACAATACACGGAGGAAGGCACTTTCAAAGCCTTTGAAACTCATCTCCCAAGATTGAAAGAAATGGGCGTGAAAACACTTTGGTTTATGCCGATAACACCTATCGCACAAAAGAATAAAAAAGGAACACTCGGCAGCCAATATGCGGCACAAGATTACACCTCTATAAATCCCGAATTTGGGACGATGGAGGATTTTAAACATTTGGTAAACGAGGCTCACAAAATGGGTTTCAAAGTAATTATCGATTGGGTGGCAAACCATACAGGTTGGGATCATGTATGGACAAAAACCAATCCTGATTTTTATCTGAAAGACCCCAAAACAGGAGATTTCCAAATTGCTTCTGGGATGGATGATATTATCGAGCTGGATTACAGCAATCCTAAAATGCGTGAAGCCATGATAGATGCCATGAAATTTTGGGTAAAAGAAACCAATATAGATGGTTTCCGTTGCGACCTTGCAGCTTGGGTTGAGGTAGATTTTTGGCAACAAGCAAGACCCGAAGTAGAGAAAA
>JAUNTR010000068.1 GCA_030538575.1 Cruoricaptor ignavus
ACATCATCGTAGATACCGAAAAATCTCTACTCATTTGTCCGATAGAAAACGACCAAATGATAAAAAACTATGTTTTGGATTTGAAAAGTCTAAAAAAAGGTGAAGATTTTATGTAGATGATTTTTTTTTCTTAATTTTAAAGGAAAAATACGAAATGCTAATAAAAGTCTATGGAAGTGCCATACACGGCGTTTCTGCCCAAATCATCACAATAGAAGTAAATGTTGCAGGTAGCGGTGTCGGTTATCATTTGGTCGGACTTCCCGATAATGCGATAAAAGAAAGTAGTTACAGAATTTCTGCCGCTCTGAAAAACGTGGGCTACAATATTCCTGGCAAAAAAATTACCATAAATATGGCACCTGCCGATTTACGGAAGGAAGGTTCTGCCTACGACCTCAGCATTGCAATAGGGATTTTAGCCGCATCAGACCAAATAAAAGCAGAGAGCATCGGCGATTATATCATTATGGGCGAATTGTCTTTGGACGGAAGTTTGCGACCGATAAAAGGCGTTTTGCCAATTGCCATAAAAGCCCGAGAAGATGGTTATAAAGGCATTATTCTACCAAAACAAAATACGAAAGAAGCGGCGATTGTAAACGATTTAGAAGTTTATGGTATAGAAAACATCAAGGAAGTGATTGATTTTTTCGACAAAGGAAAACCACTGCAACGCACCGAAATAGATACACGAAAAGAATTTCAGAATAAAATAAATTTCTTCCCTTTCGATTTTTCCGAAGTGAAAGGACAGGAAACCGCCAAGCGTGCTATGGAAGTTGCCGCAGCGGGTGGACACAACATTATCCTTATCGGACCACCGGGAAGCGGAAAAACAATGCTTGCGAAAAGAATCCCGAGTATTCTCCCTTCTTTAACTTTGAAAGAAGCCTTAGAAACCACAAAAATACATTCCGTTGCAGGGAAAATCGGCACAGAAACCTCTCTGATGACGGTTCGCCCGTTTCGCAATCCGCATCATACGATTTCGGATGTGGCTTTGGTTGGCGGAGGAACTTATCCTCAGCCCGGAGAAATTTCTTTGGCACACAACGGCGTTTTGTTTTTAGATGAAATGCCCGAGTTCAAAAGAACGGTTTTGGAAGTGATGCGACAACCGTTGGAAGACCGTGTGGTTACGATTTCCCGAGCCAAGTTTACGGTAAATTATCCTGCGAGTTTTATGCTCGTTGCAAGTATGAACCCAAGTCCGAGCGGTTATTTTCCCGATGATCCGAACAATACCTCATCTGCGGCAGAAATGCAACGCTATATGAACAAAATTTCAGGACCATTGTTGGATAGAATTGATATCCATATCGAAGTGCAAAAAGTAGAGTTTGAGCAACTTGCCGACCGTAGAAAAGGTGAAAGTAGCAACGAAATCCGAGAGCGAGTTCTAAGGGCAAGACAAACGCAAGCGAAACGTTATCAGCAACAAGAGATTAATTACAACGCCCAAATGGGACCAAAAGATATTGAAGCTTTTTGCGAGTTGGACGAGCCTTCTAAACAATTGATAAAAAATGCAATGACCAAACTAAATCTTTCAGCTCGTGCGTATGACCGAATCCTGAAAGTTGCCCGCACAATTGCCGATTTGGAGGGTTCTGCGGATTTGGCATCTCACCACGTTGCAGAAGCCATACAATACCGAAGTCTGGATAGAGAGTTTTGGAATGTGTAAAAAAGCATATTATCTTATTTAGAAAAACCCCTCTTCGAAATTGGTCTTGAAGAGGGGTTTATTGTATGGATTATTTAACATTACTGATTATTTGACGGGGCTACTTTTTTGTCATAAAGTTTCAGGAACATTTTAGAAATCCGCATAAGTACAGCTTGTATATCTCGGCTTTGCAAGAAAACGTTGGTCTGCAAAATCCCTTCTTTTGTACTTGGTTTGGATTTATTGATGTGTAAAATCTGTACATCCAATTTATTATTAATATACTCTCGTACATCGTTTCTCATTTCTCGTACATTATCTATATTCTCGTGTTCTGTTTGTTCCAAAGAAACCAAGACAAGGTTGAAGAAATTATACATTTTTTTATCCAACATTTCCAAATCTCGTTTAAAATCCTCATCGGTAATCTCGTGAAGGTTTTTTACATAAAACATTGCTTCATCACTCAAAAACTTGGTAGATTGTGCCAAATCTTGAATAAAATCGCTACTAAGAATCATAACCTGAGAGGTTTGTTTGTCATTAGTTTTCAGAGATTTTAGGTGTTTTATACTTTGTGTTCTCACATTATAACCGTGTTCTTCCAAAGCGGTAAGGGTTTTGTTGGCTTGTTCCAATTTTGTAATATCAGCTTCCATCAATCCCTTTAAGATAGAGTTGTAACTGGTCGCAATTTCCGAAATGGTAGAACTTACTAATGATTGATATTTCTGTACGACATCCAAATCTTTTTGTTCCAAGACCTTTAATCGGTCTTTGGATTTTTTGGATTTTCTTTCGCTTCTTGCAAATGCGATATTAGAGAAAACAATATACAGGAATACTAATCCAACAAGAATATAAGCCCCAATCTGTCCTCCTTTATATAAAATAAATGCAAAAATAGATGCTGCTGTAAATGCGATAAATGCCGTGATAAACCAACCACCGATTACAGAAAGTACGCCTGCAACACGGTAAACTGCACTATCTCTGCCCCACGCTTTATCTGCCAGGGAACTACCCATTGCAACCATAAATGAAACGTAGGTTGTGGAAAGTGGCAATTTGTTAGACGTTGCCCAAGCAATAATGATTGAAGCAATAACTAAGTTGACAGAAGCTCTTACCAAATCGAATGCAGGTTTGTCTTGCACCATGGTTGCTTCCTCTATTTTTTTCTGTTCAAAACTCGTATTATATCTTCGTGCAAGAGAACTTGGGATGATGATACCAAAAATCCTACTGAACGTAAGAGATGAATTTACAATGCTTCTGGAAATTACATTGGGTTTAAACCTCTCATCACCTTCATCTTGTCTTCCGAGAGAAACTTCGGTTTCGGTTACTTTTTTCGCTTTTGCACTTAGCCAAATGGTAAGTCCCATAATAATCCCCGCAAGTAGCAACATATAGTTAGGCACAATTACATCGTTCCCTGCAAGATAATCCATATAATATTCGCTCGCAGGAACTCCTGATGCCTTCCAGTTTTCGTAAGCCAAAAGCCCCGTAATTGGCACACCAATAAAGTTGACTAAATCGTTACCTGCAAACGCCATTGCCAAAGCAAACGTTCCTGCTAAAACTACAACTTTCAGCGGATTTACCTTTGCGGATTTTTGCAAAATAAATAATCCTAATGTTGATATTACAAAAATAATTAAAAGTATAATTGATGTATTATCATTAATGAAAGAAGAGGTTTCTTTGGAGAGAATTGTAGTTCCTTTTAATCCTTTAATTAAAAGAAAATAAATAATCGCTGTAATTCCTATCCCTGAAAATAATGCTCCATACTTTTCTATTTTCTTTTCGTATTGAAAAGTGAAAAACAATCTGCATAAATACTGCACCAAAACCCCAGCTGTAAAAGCAATAAGGATGGAAAGAAATATGCCCGAAACAATGTTCCCCGTACTTTCAAAATTAATGTATTTCCAAATCTCGCTAATGCTATCATTCTTTGCCATAGAGAACAAAATCCCAGCTGTTAAAGACGCTCCCAATAATTCAAAAACAATGGAAACCGTAGTAGAAGTCGGCAATCCCAAACTATTGAAAATATCTAATAAAATAATATCCGTGAGCATTACAGCAAGAAAAACAACCAAAATTACCTCGAACGTAAAATGTTGCGGATAAAAAATCCCTTTTCTTGCAATCTCCATAATTCCACTGGAAAACACCGAACCAATGACAATCCCAGCAATTGCGATGAGGATAATGGTTCTATAAGTTGCCACTTTGGAACCGATGGCAGAATTCAGAAAATTTACGGCATCATTACTTACGCCTACAATTAAGTCCATTACAGCTAACAGCATCAAGACACCAATAACGAAAATAAAAAAATCCATTCTTTTAAGTATTATTTATAAAGTGTTGCAAATTTACAAACCAAGTTTTAGGTTTGCACCAGATGTTAACAAAACTTAATACAGAAAAAAATAGAACATTCCGCTACAATCGCTCTATATATTTTTGGAAAAATCTCTTTTGAGAATCGAAAGCTATTTCGTTCGGATTAATTTCCGTTTCGGGAATCCAAACAATTTCGGAAACTTCGGAAAGTTCCAATTGCACTTCAAACCTCTCATCTACCTGATACTCAAAGAAAATATCCAACGTATTGTAGTCTATTTCTTTGTAATGATAAACATTGGGTTGGGTTTTCAGCAATTTTAGTTTCTGCGGATTTATCACGATTTTCAGTTCCTCGTAGAGTTCTCTGGCACAGGTTTCTTCGGCACTTTCTTTTGGATCTACAAAACCGCCCGCCAAATCCAATTTACCTTTTTTGGGGTCTTGGTTTCTTCGGGTCAGCATAATTTCGTTTCCACATTTTATAACCACTGCAACTGCTGCTGCACAATTATGAAACAAAACATAATCGCAATGGCTACACGACCATTTTTTCTCGCCATCCCAAAGCAAAGTTTCGTTTCCACATTTCGGACAAAATTTTAGCTGATTCATAATTTTTTGGTTTAAGATTTATTAATTCAACAAAACCTCTAATCCTTTTTATTTCTCGGATGATAGTTTAGGATAACATCTCGTAATTCCTCGGTTTCCAAATGCGTATAAATTTCGGTTGTCGTAATGCTGCTGTGTCCCAACATTTCTTGGATAAAACGCAAATCTGCACCATTTTGCAGAAGATGTGTTGCAAAGGAATGTCGAAATGTGTGTGGGGATATTTTTTTGTTTACATCAGCTTTTATTGCCAAATCTTTTATGATGATAAAAACCATCACTCGGGACATATTGGTTCCCCGATTATTAAGGAAGAGAATGTCCTCAAATCCTTTTTTTACATTAATGAAATTTCGGGTATTTTTTATGTAATCCAAAATCACTTCTGCAGTATAATCTGCCAGCGGAACAAAACGTGTTTTATCGCCTTTGCCATCTATTTTCAAGAATTGTTCCTTGAAATAAATATTAGAGATTTTCAAATTCACAAGCTCCGAAACCCGCAAACCGCAACCGTATAAAATTTCGATGATACAATGGTTTCTCCTTCCCAAATCTGTACCGAGGTCATTGGCTCGGGAAATTTTTTCAATATCTTTAAAATCCAAAGTATCAGGTAAATACAAACCCAACTTCGGTGCTTCTAAAAGCGTTGCAGGGTTGTCTTCCCGAAAATCTTCTTCCAACATAAATTTGAAAAAAGTTTTTACCGATGAAATCCATCGGGCTTGGCTACGCTCGCTAAACCGCTCTTTGGAAAGTTGATAAAGAAACGCCTGTAAATCTTCGTAAGAAATATCTTGCGGTTCACAATCTTGCAACATTGTTTCGGCAAAGTTTTTCAATTTTTGTACATCGCTAACGTAAGCCGCTAATGTGTTTTTAGAAAAATTTCTTTCAAATTTCAGGTAGCTTTCAAAGTTTTTTATAGTTTCCTCCCATGTCATAGTTTTTGCTTTTTAGTTTTTATAATTGGGTATGGTCTATTTTAAGAACTTCTAATTGATGACTTTTCAGGAATTCAATTCCTTCATTATCAGAATATTCATCGATATAAACCACACGAGAAATCCCCGATTGCAAAATCAGTTTGCTACACTCTTTGCAAGGCGACAGCGTAATATACAACGTTGCACCTTTTGCCGATTGTGTAGAACTGGCAAGTTTCAAAATAGCGTTGGCCTCTGCGTGTAGCACGTACCATTGGGTTTTGCCGTTTTCGTCTTCGCATTGGTTTTCCGAGCCGCTGGGCGTTCCGTTGTAGCCATCGGAAATTATGGTTCGGTCTTTTACGATTAAAGCACCAACTTGTCTCCTTTTGCAATACGAAAGTTTCGCCCATTCCAAAGCCATTTTCAGATAAGCGACATCAAATTTATTATGCATAATTTGTTTTAAAAATTCGGTTTTCTTTTCTCCATAAAAGCGGCTACGCCTTCTTTTTTATCATCAAGTTCAAAGAGTTCTCCGAAGGCTTTTATTTCATAATCGAAGCCTTTTTCGGTATCAGATAGATTGATGGCTTTTATGGCACGCTCTATTCCCATTGGTGAGTTTTTAGCAATCGCAGAAGCTAACTCTTTGGTTTTCAATAATAATTCTTCTAAACTAAAAACTTCGTTTACCAAACCTATTTCTTTGGCTTTACTTGCAGAAATCATTTTAGCAGAAAAAACCAGTTCGTTTGCCCAACCTTTTCCTACCAATTTCGGAAGTCTTTGCGTTCCGCCATAACCTGGAATAAGCCCCAAAGTAACTTCGGGAAGTCCCAATTTGGCATTTTCGGATGCGTATCTTATATGGCAACTCATTGCCAGTTCCAAACCGCCACCAAGTGCAAAACCGTTTACCGCAGCAATCACAGGTTTGTTCAGATTTTCTATTTTATTAAAAAGTGAGTTTTGTCCGTTTCTCGCAAGTTCTTCTGCTTTTTCGGTATTGAAATCGCTAAACTCTTTTATATCTGCACCAGCCACAAAGGATTTTTCGCCACTTCCTGTCAGGATAATCGCACGGCAGTTTTTATCGCTTGCACAATCGTCCAAAGCTGTACTCAATTCTTTTATAGTTTCTGCATTTAGGGCATTTAGGCTTTGCGGTCTATTAATGGTAATTATCGTGGTTTGCTGTTCTTTTTCTATTAAAATATTATTCATTTTCAAATTAAGGATTTATGTGGTTTTACATTTTTTTTAGATTTACAAATTTATTCTTTGGCGTGACTCATCATATCCATATCTATATTGATGTTCAGCCCGATGGCGATTTTCATTCCCAGTTCTATATTGGCACGGAAAAAATGACACAGTTGGCGATTGATGATTTCGTTTCTTTTTTCACCACTAATTTTACTCATATGTCCTATAATGTTTTGGATGAGGTTGGCTCTGCCCTCTTGGTCGAGTGCTTTGGTAAAGAAAATCCCAGGTTGAGAATAGTGGTCGTCATCATTTTCATTTCTATTGAAATGGGCAATTTGGTTGCTATCCAATTCATAATCGAAACTGCTGTATTTTGGGTCTGGTTTTATATCATCAAAACTATTTGGGAAATAATTTGGCGAATCTCCGTAATTTTTGGCATCTACCATTGCACCATCTCTTTGGTAATTATTTACAGCGAACGGACAGCGGTTTACTTCTAACTGATGGGCATTTACGCCAACCCTATATCGATGGGCATCGGGATAAGAAAACAGTCTGCCTTGCAACATTTTATCGGGAGAAAAACTAATCCCATTGATGAGATTGCTTGGCGAAAAAGTCGCCTGTTCCACGTGTGCAAAATAGTTTGCAGGGATTTCGTTGAGTTCCAACTCTCCAACTTCTATTAAAGGAAAATCGCCGTGAAACCAAACCTTAGTAATATCAAAAGGATTCCATCGGAAATCTTTGGCTTGCTCCTCCGTCATTACTTGTATGTGCAATGTCCATTTTGGGAACTCTTGATTTTCTATGGCGTTTACCAAATCTTCCTGTGCAAAATCGGGATTTTCGCCTTTCATTTTGGTCGCTTCGCTATCGGTAAAGTTTTTGATGCCTTGTTTGGTTTTCAAGTGGAATTTCACCCAAACTCTTTCATTTTCATCATTAATCATAGAAAATGTATGCGAACCGTAGCCGTTCATATGTCGATAACCGAAAGGCGTTCCTCTATCGGACATCAGGATAAGAACTTGGTGCAAACTTTCGGGGTTTAGCGACCAATAATCCCACATTGCAGTATGGCTTTTCAAATTGGTTTTTGGATGGCGTTTTTGTGTATGTATAAAGTCTGGAAATTTTTTGGCATCTTTTATAAAAAACACAGGCGTATTGTTGCCTACCAAATCCCAATTGCCATCTTCGGTGTAAAATTTCACGGCAAATCCTCTCGGGTCTCTTTCGGTATCCGCACTGCCTTTTTCTCCGCCCACGGTGGAAAATCTGGTAAATACCCGACATTGGTTGCCGATTTTGGAAAATAATTTTGCCTTAGTATATTGCGAAATGTTGTGTGTTACGGTAAACGTGCCGTAGGCTCCCGTTCCTTTGGCGTGTACAATTCTTTCGGGGATTCTTTCCCTTACAAAATGTGCCAAGTTCTCTTGTAATATAAAATCTTGTAGCAAAACTGGACCTTTTTGCCCTACGGTTTGCGAGTCCTGATGCTCGTAGTAAGGATTTCCTGTGGATGTGGTGAGTTTTTTAGAATTCATTTTCTATGGAGATTTTCAATAATTTACCAAATTTAGCATATTTTTTTCTTTTGAATATAAAAACATCCTATATTTGTAATAGATAAAATTTATTAGATGAACATTCAGCAATTGGAATACCTTATCGCAGTAGATAAATACAAGCATTTTGGCAAAGCGGCACAAGCCTGTTTTATCACTCAACCCACTCTCAGTGCAATGATACAAAAATTTGAGGATGAGCTTGATGTGAAAATTTTCGACCGCACAACACACCCAATACGCACAACCGATGTGGGAACGGAAATTATAGACCAAGCCAAAAAAATAATAGATGCCGTAAACGAACTGCGAAACAAAGCCGATTTGCTGAACAATGTTTTGGGTGGAAAAATAAGCATCGGTATTATCCCGACTGTTTCCACGTATATTTTGCCCACCGAAATTTTTAGTTTTCTGAAAGAAAATACCAAAATAGAAATGGTGATTAAGGAAATGACGACGGAAAACATCATCAAAGGATTAAAATCTGGCGAGTTGGATGCTGGGATTATTTCCACGCCTTACGACGCTGCAAACGAGTTTCACAAGAATTTTTTATTTAATGAAGAATTAATGCTTTATGCCAGCGATAATATATCGCAAAAGGACAGCTATGTTATTCCCGAAGAGTTGGATGTGGAGAAGGTTTGGCTTTTGGAAGAAGGCAATTGCCTAAGAACTCAATTTGAGAATATTTGCCATTTGAAAGAAAATTCATTGAAACCTAAAAACTTAGATTTCTTGGCATCTAATATCAATACGTTGATACAAATGGTGGACAAAGTTGGTGGAATTTCCGTAATCCCCGAGCTCGCATTATCTCAGCTTTCGGAAGAGCAGAAGGAAAAAACCTACCGTTTTCGCAAGCCGTTCCCTTATCGGGAAATCAGTATGATTTACTATAAACCAACCTATAAACAAAAGATTATAGATGAATTGGTGCAATCTGTAAAAAATTCGGTGGAAACAAAACTGAACTTCAACAAAGCTCCCGAAGATTATGTGAGCGTAAAACCGCAGTAGTTTTTCACTTTTTTTAATTGATTAAAAAAATACAAACACAACAAAATTTAATCTATTCATTTTGTAGAAAAAAAAATAGTCTGTAACTTTGCACCGTTCAAAAACCTCGAGGAAAAATTTGTACTGATTGCAACCTCTCTAAAAAATGCTAAAACAGAATC
>JAUNTR010000069.1:0-5606 GCA_030538575.1 Cruoricaptor ignavus
GATTTTTATTTTCAATGCAATCCAACCCAAAATAAAATATACCCAACCTAAAATAAACAGATGCAGGAAATATTTTCGGGTAAGAAAATCTGAACCGTGTTGCACAACCATTATTTTCAGAGCCTCCAAATAAGGTGTTAATGGAATTATGGAATTGAAATGTTGTATAAAATCGGGCATTGCAGAAACTGGCCAAGTGAACCCACTAATGATAAATGCAGGAGATGCTATAACCATAAGGATTTGTGTTGCCTTCAACGAATCGGGAATTAATATACTTACCAAAACGCCTAAATTGGTAGATGCTACTACAAAAATAGCCGTAAGAAGGAAAAAGTTGCCCACGTTTTCTGGTGCAGGAATTTTGAAATAAATACTGCACAGATAGAAAAATAAAATATTGAAATTGGCAAAAATCCATACTGGAAGACACTTTATTGCCATTACAAGAATGGCATATTTTTCCTTCCCTGCAAAATCTTTTATGAAAGATTCTCTCTTGAATTCTTCGGAGAAAGAAACCGCCATTGCTAATAATATAACCTGCTGAAGCACAACTGCCATCATTGCGGGCCACATAAAAATAAGATAATTGCTCGTGGTATTGAAAATCGTAATATAATTTGCCTTAAAAGGTTCATACTGAGTTTTTGCCATTTCCGAAGACATCCCTTTTCTTTGGAGAGCTTTTATTTCCACACCGGCAGAAAGTGTCCCCAAAGTTTGCTGTATTGCTTTGGATGCAAAATTGGCAGTTAGGACATTAGAAGTATTAATAAAAACATTGATTTCTGGATATTGTTTCTGTTGCAACATCGCTTCGAAACGCTCGGGAATAATGACCAAAGCAGCAGCTTCAGTTTTAATAATTTCATCTTTTATATTCGCTGGTTCATCTACATAGTTTAAAACTTTTATGGTAGAATTGTCGCCTAACATCTCTACTACTTGATAAGAAATAGGTGTCTGATCGTAGTTTACGACAATAATCGGGATGTGTTCTACTTTCCCTTTTTCATAAGTAAAACCTATCAGCAAAGCATAAACAATCGGTGCCATAAAAAATACGGACAACAATGTTTTGTTAGTGAAAAATAACCGAAACTCTCTTTTTAATAAGTATTTTAGTTGTTTCATATTTTATTTTTTTTTTATTAAAGTATCGTCTTGTACTTTATTTCAAGATAACATTAGAATTTACTAAAATATCTTTCGCCAAATTTTGGTCATTCGGAATTACTTTAATTTCATAGATGGCTTCCTCCGGATTATAATCAGGAAATGCTGTCGTAATATCTGCATATTTTGCCAATTGTTTTATAGAAACTATTTTGCCAGCCAATTCCTTTTTGTTGTAATTAACTTGCATTGTTACCTGCATTCCTTTCCCATATTTTGCAATTTTGCTTTCCGGTATTGTAAAACGGAAATAAGCCGTATCAGGGATATATCCTGAAAACAAGGCATAACCTGCAGTTGCCAATTCGCCTTTGTTTAGGGTTATGGTTTCTATTTCCATATTATTGGTTGCTATAACATACCTTTCGGAATAAGCGATATTTGCCTCTTGCAATGCTCCCAAAGCTTGGTCGGTTTGCCCTTGTGCCATTTCTATTTTTTCGTATCTCGTTCCTTTCAGTACATCGTGCAACTCTGCATTTGCAGCATCTAATTGAGCTTTTGCACCTTGATATTTAGCAAAAACCTCATCGTAATTTTGTGGCGAAAGCAAACTATCTTTGTACATATTTCTTGCTCTGTTATAAGATTTCTGAGCGTACTCAAACTGCTCTTGCAGTCCTTTTTGTTTCGCTTTTACCTGTTTCAGTTGGTCGGCTGTCGCTCCGTTTTTCGCCATTTGTTCTTGTGCATTTGCAGCCATTGTCGCTCCTTTGGCTTGAGCTATTTTTGCAGAAATTTCAGGAACATCTAATTTTGCCAATGTATCTCCTGCTTTCACGGTTTGTCCTTCTTCTACATAGATATCCAAAATTCTGCCCGTTACTTTTGGAGAAAATGAGATAAGTTCTTTTTTGGTTTTTCCTTCTATCATACGCTCGGGCTTCGTTTCTCCACAACTTATTATAACTAAAGATAGACATAAAGCGAATATCGAGATTATTATATTTTTCATTTTTTTGAATTATTTTGTTTCCGTTATTTTTATTTAATATTGATAATCAAAGTTTGTTTACATCCAAATTTTGTGTAGATTTCATCAGTTCTATAGCTGCTCTTCTTTGGTTGAAGATTGCCGTTTTCAGTTCCAATTCAGCTTGTTGCAAATCGTTTTCAGCTTCTACCAAATCCAAAGATTTTTTAGTCCCGTATCGAAATTCTTTTTCCACTTGTACCAAACCTTCAGAGGCAATTTCTTTCGCTTTATATTTCAACTGAATTTGGGCTAAAGCAATATTGTAATTAGTTTGATTATTCGCTAAATTAAGGTTGAGTTTTTTTATCGCATCCGATTTTTTATTTTGCAAAATATCCTTTTCTATTTTTGCAGTTTCCACAGCGTGCTTTCCTTCATTACCATCTAAAATATCCCATTTGAAACCAACACCCGCCTGAAACAAAGGAAAAACATTGATGCCAGAAGGCGATAAATTGAGCGTTCTACCGATTACCGGAATGTCTTTTCCCGTTTTTATGTGATTATCATAAAGCCCAAAATACGACACCGAAGTCTGTGCCTGAACTTTGGGAATCCACCATCGTTCTTCCGCTTTTATTTTGTATTCGGTGGCTTTTATACCGTGTTCTAAGGCTTTTATTTCTGCACGATTTTCTATCTCTGCATTTAGGATTTCATAGGAAATGGGTTGCAATATCGGTTCTATTTGCATGATTCGTTCCTTATCTATATTGGTTAAGAGATAAATTTGCGTAATGAGTAAATCTTTTTTTCCTTCGTATTCTACAATTTTAGAATCCAATGTTGCTTGTGCTAATTCTATTTTTTTATGATCATAAGGCGTAATTAATCCGTAACCCAACGCTTTATCAGCCGTTTTTTTATTAAGTTCTAATCGTTTTTTGGATTCGTCTAAAACCTTTTTAGATTCCTGTATCAATGCCAATTGATCGTACGCTTTGGCAATTTCCGTTACGATTTCGTCTTTGGTTTTCGCCATCATTTGATTTTCAGAAAGACTTTTTTCCCGATTGGCTTCTTTCAGATATTTCACTTTTCCGCCCGAATAAAGCAACATACTGGCTTCTGCTTTGGCAACCGTGGAAACCCCCGAAATATTCAGGCTATTATTATATTGCCCTTTTGGTATCGTAATCCCTGGAAATAAATTGGGAATCGCAGGCAACGTAATCTCGGGAGATTGCAAATGCGTGGAAGAATAAAGATAACCTGCTTTACCCGAAATATCCAATTTGGGCAGAAATACATCTTTCAGTTTTTCATCATCCAAATGGGTAATTTTATTTTCTAATATTTGCTGATGAAGCGTACCATCGTTTTGCATAGCTGCATCTATAAGTTCTTGCAACGTAGGTGCGTGTTGCGAAAAAACTACGGCAGGAAATAACAGCATCGCTTTGAAGATGGCATATTTTATATTTTTCATTTTTTTCTTGCTTAATTTTTATGGTGCAAATTTCCCATTTTACAAAATCTCTTGCTTTGACATTTGTCAAAAAATATACAATCGCAATTTTTTTTGATGAAAAGTATTAATGAAAAACTTTCAAAGTAATCCATAAAAAATGCCCCGAGTAGAAACTCGAGGCAATAAAAAAATGTATTTTTATTCGGAAATTTTCACGTTAATCCCTTTTGTATGAGCATTCATTTGCGGTGCATAGTAATTTTGCAAAGTGGTAATTCCGCCGCTAAACGTTCCCGATGCGTTGCAAATATAATCGTACTCGAAAATGTATTTCCCTTTCGGCATATACTGAATGTAGAAGTTGGTAGAAGCATCTTTGGTACTTTGGTAATAGCCCAAGTTGTTTTTCCATTGATAGCCAGAAAGCACATCCAACGGCTCGAAACCTGCTGCTCGCATATCTTTCAGGTGAATAAATTCCATCGCTCTATCTGTATTCAAAATCATTCTTACGGTTACTTTATCACCTACTTTTAGCGGAGATTTTTCTGATATTTTTTGGAGGATTTCTCCGTTTTCAGTTTTTACTTTTTTGTACAATTCTTTGGTAATGGAAATGTAACTTTCCGAAGATTTTATCTTATCCAAATCCTCGTAATATTGCCAAAACAAACCACCTTGTACAATGCCTGGGCTATCTTTTTTCACAGTTACTGTTGCTAAATTTTTATCTATTTTTTCATTAGCAATAGTCTGTTTTAGATAACCTGTGGCTTGTGTTTGTGGGGCTAAAGTTTTCCCGCCCCAAATAATTTCTGCTTTATCGGAATCGTGGGTTGTCCAAGATTTTCCACTGTTGAGAATGGTAAAAATAACCTCTGCCGTTGCTCGGGAATTTGCCCAAGAATTAACTTCTTTTTGAGTTACAAGCCAGATTTTCATTTCCTCGATAAAACTTTCATCCGTTGGTGTTAGTTTTTGGAAGGCTTCCAAAGCACCTGCGTGATTAATGGTTTTCGCCGAATACCAACCCCAATGGTTAAGGTTTTGTTTCCAATAAACGCCTTGTGTTTCGGTTTCGGTGGAAGTTTCTTTCAGATAATGGATTAATTTTTGGGATACTTTTTTCAATCCATAAATATCGAAAAGCAATGCCGCACGATGCAATCCGAAAAATGTAAAATCCTTAATATCAGCTTTTTCCGCTTTTTGAATAACCGTATTTTTCAGCGTTGCCAATTTCCCTTTCAGTGGATATTGCTGTTCCCAATAACGGCGAGCATCCAAATAATCCAATGCTGTATTGCTCCAAATTTCTTTTGGATTGTTGAACCAACGGGAATTTTCCATTTCCGCATCTACGAATTTAATTAAATTCTTTGCCATTTCCTTTTGCTCATTATTTTGATAATCAGATACATTACCTTTCAACCATTCATTAATTTTACCTAAATTTCTCAAAATATAAAGCGAGGTTTGGTAAGAACTCGGATAACCCGAATGCCAAGAAAAACCGCCATCTGGATTTTGTAATTTCAGTAATTCTGCCCAATCGTTTTGGATGTTGTTTTTCATCATATTAACATCGAAAAGTCGAGCGATTTTCTGCATTTGCTCAGTTTCATTTTTGCTATCGGCTATCCAAGGTGTTTCCTCTAAAAGCAATTGTTTCAGTTCCTGATTTTTTTCTAAATCCGAGATTAATAATCCTTTGTCTTGATATTCTTGGAAAACGGCTTTCATCCTTGGATTTGCCTTGAAAATTTCTGATGCCAAAACATCGGCAAACCATTTATTGAAAACCACATCGGCAGAATTATTTTGGTCGTTTTTCAAACTTGGAAGAGCGAAAATAATATCCCAAATCGGGTTGGTTGTCAGTTCCAAAGTATTGGAAACATTAGTCGCCGTAACCGATTGATTTTCTGCTAAATTCTTCAGCGTAAAAGTTTTGGTTTGCCCTTCTTTCACGAAAATTGGTTGGGCATCGGTAACCAGCATTCTATTCGGCAAAACAGCAATGGCTTTTTGCTCGCCATC
>JAUNTR010000069.1:5706-9471 GCA_030538575.1 Cruoricaptor ignavus
CATCGGTAACCAGCATTCTATTCGGCAAAACAGCAATGGCTTTTTGCTCGCCATCGGAGAAACTCCCTTGTGCACTGAGCGGTGTCGAAGTGGCAACCACTTTTATAATAATGGTAGAAATATCTTTCGGCACATTGATTTTCCAAGTTGCAACGGTATTTCCATTTTCATTTAGTTCAAAATTTTGACGAGCATTTTTCAATCCAAATTGCTCCGAAATATCCTGATTGGAAAACGCATCCAAAATCTGCAATTGTGCTGTTCCGCTTAGTTTTTCATTAATCAAACTGGAGATTTTGGTTTGCAGATTAATCTCATCGCCTTCCCTTAAAAATCTTGGATAATTTGGCGTAACAGAAAACTCTTTTTGCGTAACCACTTCTTTTTGCAATACAGCAACTTGGGCATCTTTGGTGTGTGCGAGAAACATAAGTTTCCACTTGGTTAAAGCCTCAGGCGAAGTAAATTCAAAAGACACATTTCCGTTTTTATCGGTTATTAAATTTGGATAGAAAAATGCGGTTTCGTTCAAGTTTTCCCGAATTGGGATTTTATTGAGTTGTTCATTTTCCATTGGTGTAATTCCATCTACTTTCGTTTCATAAACAACCACGCTTTCTATTGTTGAAACTTTGGAAGAATCTTTCGCCATAGCAAGCGGTGCGTATAAAGGCTGTTTCATTCCGTAAGCCCTTACATTTATTTCATTGGCAAACCAATCAAAATTCGGAAATCTAACATAAGCGTTATTGCGGTAATTAATCCTTTTGGCGTAATATTCTTCCGCCAATCTATTGCGAGTTCCATAAGAATTTAGGACGAAATTATTTCTAAAAAGTGCTTGCCAAGAATAACTATTTATCGCAAATTGGTCGAGCGACATATCGTACATATTCGCCAACAATTCCGCATTGATGTTTTCCTTTTCGTTGCCCGAAATCTTCACCGTCCATTTTTCTTTTTGTGCAGGTTGCAATTTATCTCGAAACGTTATGGTTTCTATTTGCAACGGTTTTTTGTCGGATGTTATTTTCAAATTCACCCTTTCCGTTTGCACATCATTGTAAGCCACAATCTGAAATTGAAGATTTACAAAAGTGATATTTTCATCTTTCGGGAAAGAAACTTCGTATTCCAACACGCCGTTTTTCAGAGTTTTTTGTTCGGTTTTGGTAGAACCGTCACCGTGTTGCACAAAAATATTGACCAAAGCATTCGGAATGGCAGAATAAACGTAAACTTTCGGTTTCTCATTTCTATTAAATTCAGTTTTGGGACTTACCACTTTCAGGAAAGTTTTCTGCGAAGGCGACAACGATTTTTTAGAAAAAACTTCGAATATTTTTTCTGTTTTTATCGTGTCTTTTCCTTCGATATTATAGAGTTCCAATTTGTATTTCCCAGCATCTAATCGACCCAAATCTAAGGTTTTAGATGTCGAATTTTCAGGGTTTTCGGTTCGTTGCCAAACCACGCTTTCCACTCGGTTTTCTTTTTCTTTTTTATTAAAATAATCGTGTGGAAATTTTTGGATAAATTCCTTTTCCGAATATTGCGGTAAATCCTGAATTTCGTACTCAAAATTCTGTCTGAAAACACGATTATTTCCCGATAATTTAGATAATTTTGCTTGATAAGATTTATTCAGAATTTGGTCGTTATAATTTCTAAGTTCCACATTTACAACCATATTTTCATCGGTAAAAGCATCTTTTATCTCATCGGTTTTTATATAATGCGATACCGAAGCCACACGCACATTTTCGGTTGCCGATTGCGTTTCTCCATTAATATCCGTTACCGATGCATTTACCTGATAATTATCTATTTGCACGCCTTCCAGCGTTTCATTTTTTTGTAAATTTAGGGTAATTGTAAACTCTCCTTTTTCGTTGGTTTTCGTTTCTCCGAGAATAGAATTTTCGTTATCATTTCCCATCGGATACCACGGAAAATATCTCCAACGGATATTTTGTTTTTTTATCTCGTAATTCACCGTTGCATTGCTAAGAGCAACACCCGAAAACATCTCGGCTTTCCCTTTCAATTCTATGGTTTGCCCATAAGCATATTCACCTTTTATCGGCTCGAAAGTAACCTCGAATTTTGGGCGTTTGTATTCTTCTACCCGAAAAGATTTATAGGAGTTTTTATCATCAATTCTAAGAGAAAATTGCCCGTTCAGTTTTCCTTTTGGTAAAACAAAACTGCCGTGATACGAACCGAAAGAATTTGTGGTAAAATTCTGCGAAGAAAGTTCTTCCCCATTAGCATCGTAGAGCGAAATTTTCTGCGAAATGCCAGAAGCTACACTTTCCTTATTATTGAGCAATTGCGTGTTAATCACTTTAAAATAAACGATTTGCCCAGGTCTGTATATCGCTCTGTCTAAAAATATCTGAGCTTTATTTTTCGGATTTGGTCCGGCGTAATAACGGTTGTCGTAAACTTGTATGATATTGAAATCGTTGGTTTTTGGTTGATGTACCAAAAAAGTGCGATAATCGTCCGCAGAAATTGGAAGTTGGAAATTTGCCGATTTATCGGTTTTAGCATTTGTAGTTTTCACAGTTTTTCCTCCAAATTCGTAGATTTTCAGTTCCTCGTTTGCGATTGAAGTTCCGCTATTTCTATCGACTAACCTCAGTTGGTTTTCCTTTGGATTTTTTTCATTTTTATTAATATCAATCGTTTTGGATTTAGAAGCAACAAAGTAAAAACTGCCCTGAACATCGGTGTTTTCGACAGCATATTCCACAATATAAATCCCCGAAGGAAGCGGTTGGATTTCCAAAGAAGTTTTGTAACTTTCGTAATCTTTGGTATTCCGCAAATCGAAATTTTGTTTTCTTACCAACGATTTTTTAAAATTCTTAAGTTTACCGCTATAAGGATTTTGCACATACTTCAAAAAATTAGAAAAATTTTCTTTCAGTTCATAAATATTCAGTGAAAACTGATTGATGTTTTTGGCTTCAGCCACCAAATGTATCGGTTGGTTGGCGAGCGTTTCTGTCTCGTATTTTAGAACTAATACAGGATTTATAATTTCATTTTCCTCATTAATAATATTTCCTAAAAACTGCGATTTCGGATATTCTTTTTTTGCAGTTTTCGCCCAATTTACCGCTTCTGTATATTTTCTTTCAGAGGAAAGTTGCGACATAATTTCACCTATAATCATTACTTTATAATCGCCTTCCGTTGCAGAATTGTAGAGGTTTTGCAATTGCGACAATTTATCTTTGCATTTGGTAAAAGTGCAATTATAATTAAGTTTCTGATGCTGAAAATACAATTTGGCATTCCCTTGATTTTCAGTAATTAAATTATCATAAATCGCTATGATTTTTTGGTGATTATTTTGCAATTCTTTTGGCGTGAAAAACGCTCTGTCTTTCAGAAAATCTATTTCGTTTACGGCATTCCAATCCAGCAAAGACGGGAAATAATCCAAATATTCTACATCGCTGAAAATAGTTTTATAATCGGATAATTTTATATTTTGTAACTCTTTTTTTCGGGTTTCTAAATTAGCAAAATATTGGGTAAAATAATTTTTGAAATCTCGGTTGGTCCAAGTTTCCACATCTTCGCCAAAAACCTCTTTATCAGAACGTTGCATATTTGTTCTACCATTAACACGCCAACTATTTCTGCTATAATAATCATTGAAAAATCTGCCCGAAACGGCATCGTACAATAATTTATCTTTGCCTTTTAATGAATTTCCTGCGGTGGAAATTTTCTTGAAAAATTGGCTTG
>JAUNTR010000070.1:0-4750 GCA_030538575.1 Cruoricaptor ignavus
AAGATAGATTTTTTAGAGCGTATTGCAAATAAAATTATGTGGTGGATTGGTTCTGTACCGTCTCTCGTGGTGCATACTATTTTGTTTGTTTTGGCGTTTTTGTTACCCTTATTTGGCTTGGTAGAATTTGATACAATGTTGCTTACACTTACCACAATTTTGTCTTTGGAAGCTATTTACCTTGCGATTTTCATACAAATGTCCGTAAATAAAAGTAGTGAACATATTGAGGATTTGAAGGAAGATGTAACTGAAATTCAAGAAGATATAGAAGATATTCAAGTGGATATTGAGGAAATAAGCGATGATATAGAAGATATACAAGAAGATATTGAGGAAATAAATGAAGACGAAGACGAGGATGAAGACCACAGCGAGCGTGCAAAAACCGTAATGCTGAAAAGTAAAGTAAGCACCAACAAAAGCGATATTAATAGTCTTAAAAAAAGGATTTCGGAATTAGAAGATTTAATTGTAGAACTAAAACAAGCTGGTAAAGAGTAAAAAAATCTTAAATCTTAAATCTTGCATCTTGTGTCTTGGCTCTTGTATCTTAGCTCTTGGCTCTTGAAAAATTATACATGCAAAATCGCTCTTGCGATAGAAAAGAAAATCAGCACACCAAGAATGTCGTTGGATGTTGTGATAAAAGGACCTGTCGCAATTGCGGGGTCTATTTTATTTTTATCTAATATAATTGGAACAATCGTACCGATAATTGCGGCAACCATAATAACAGCAAGCAAAGAAATAGAAATCGTAATAGAAATCGTAAAATCGTGATGATTAATCAGCAGGTTGAAAGCAAAAATAATCATTGCCAAAATAATTCCTGAAGCCGCAGAAACACTCACTTCTTTTATTAAAGTTCCATAAGTGTCTTTCCCCAAAGTATTATTCGCCAAACCTTGTACAATAATCGCTGAAGCTTGCACGCCAATGTTTCCTGCTGTTGCAGCAATTAGCGGAACAAAAAACATAAGAGCCGGAACATTCTGCAACGCAGATTCGTTACCTTGCAAAACTCGTGAACCAATGAGACCACCCACCATTCCTATAAAAAGCCAAGGCAATCGGGCTTTGGTCATATTAAAAATATTATCCGTATGGTCCACATCGCTGGAAATCCCGGAAGCCAATTGGTAATCTTTTTCCGTTTCCTCTTTCATAAAATCCATCACGTCGTCTATCGTAATTCTACCGACCAATTTGCCGAGAGAATCCACAACAGGAACTTCAAAAAGGTCGTATTTTTGCATCAATCGAGCGACTTCTTCCGCTTCATCAGAATCCTTCACAGAACGAAATTTCGCATTGAAAACATCACCTACTTTTGTAGAAGAAGTTGTCGTAAGCAGTTTCTTCAAACTCAAAATTCCTAAAAGTTTATCGCTATCATCTACCACATAAATCGAGTAAACTTCGTCCATTTCCTCTGCTTGTTTACGCATTTCTTTCACAGCGGAAATAATGGATAAATTCTGATTGACTTTCACCAATTCCGTTGCCATTAATCCACCTGCCGTATCTTCATCGTAGCGAAGCAAATCCACAATATTTTGGGCGTGTTCTTCATCATCCAAATGTTGTATAATCTCATCTTGCTTGTCTTCGGGCAGTTCTGCAATAATATCTGCTGCGTCGTCGGAATCTATTTCATTTATAATTTCATCGGCAATTTCTTTGGAAGAAAGTTTGCTGAGGAAACGTTTACGGTCATCTTCATCAATCTCCAAGAGCATTTCCGCAGAATGCTCGTTGCCCATAATATCGTACAAAAACTTTTGTCCATCTTCGTCCAATTCCTCGAAAAAAACAGCAATATCCACCGCTTCCATTTCGGAAATGATGGCAGAAGTTTCGCTTACATTCCTTTGCAGAATGGCGTTTTCCAGCAGTTCTTGTATGTTGGGATTTTTCTCTTTCAAACCGTATAATGAGATTTTGTTATTGTGAAATTTTCCTCCGCAAAGGTAAGGAATTAAGAAGTAAAAATCAAACGAAGAGATGTATCTGTTATTTAGATTATTTGAAAAAAAAGTTAAGCTTTTCATTAATTTAATTAAAATAAAAACGGTTAGGAAAATTTTATTTAAGAACAAGAAATCGAAAATCTCTCATTATTTATTAAAGAAGAAACCTGCATTGTTTTTAATGAAAAAAGAAATTAAAAATTTTATTAAAAAACTTGGAAACTTTTTTGGTTTATAAGTTTCCTTTCGTATATTTGCACCCGAAAACAGAATATAATGGATGATAAATTTTTAGCCGGAGTTACGCAACTTTTCCTTGAAAATGGTGTAAAGACTGTAACGATGGACGATATTGCAAGACATTTTGGGATTTCCAAAAAAACCCTCTATACCAAATACAGAAATAAAGATGCACTGATAGAAGACGCACTTTTGTATAAATTGGAAGAGATTGCGGAAAACCTAAAACGCCTAAATGTGGAAGTGGAAAATGCCATAGAACGTATGCTCTGCCGAGACGAACAAATAGAGAAAGCCACAAGGTCCAACGACTCTCTTATGATTCGCCAACTGATGAAATATTACCCGGAAATTTTCAACAAACATATGCAGGCTTTTTCTGTAAAGTTTTCCGAAGTGTTTATTCACAACGTTCACAGAGGGCGAGAACAAGGGCTTTTCCGAGAAAATTTCGATGAAGCTCTTTATGTGAAATTTGTATTGATGCTGATGTTGGGCTACAATAATTCACCAATTATAGATACAGAAAATACAGATAGAGAACTTTTTGAAGATACAGTGATGGATTTTTATATGAATGCCATTGTAACCGAAAAAGGACGACAAGAATATTATAGATTAAAAAAAGAAAACATAAAATAATGAGAAAACTGATTTTTAGTTTTGTAATGGTAGGAGGTCTTTTCTACGGACAAGAAGCGAGACTTCTCACACTTCCCGAAGCCATAACTTACGCTTTGGAAAATAAAGCAGATGCCGAAAAAGCCCGCTTGGACATAAAAAAAGGCGATGCCCAAATTGCAGAAGTGAAAGCCAACGCTTACCCAAATATTTCTGTAAACAGCAACACGTCTTACAATCCGCTTTTGCAACAAACCGTTTTGCCGGGCGAAATGTTTGGTGCACCAGGACAGCAAGTAAAAGTGGCTTTTGGACAAAAATGGATATCCAGCAACAATTTGCAACTTACGCAAGTGCTTTTTAATCAGTCGGTTTTTACAGGATTGAAAGCCGCCCGTTCCACCAAAGAATTTTATTTGATTAATGCACAACTTACCGAAGAGCAGATTATAGAAAAAGTAGCGAACGCTTATTATCAAGTCTATCAAGCGGAACAAATGCTGAACAACGCACAAAACAATCTTGCAATTACCAACCAAACTATTGGGATTATAAAAGGATTGTACGATGCTGGTTTAGCAAAAAAAATAGATTACGACAGAACGGTAGTTGCCAGAAACAACGTAAGTTCTGGAGCGAAACAATTGGAAAATAGCGTAGCATTAACACAAAATGCACTGAAATTTATGATTGGGATGCCAATGGAGCAAGCGATAACATTGCCTGAGCAAACCTTTGACCCTGTTCTACTTGCAGACCATAATCCCGATTTTTCCGAAAGAACAGAACTGAAAGTGATGAACAAACAACTGGAACTTTTGGAATGGCAGAAAAAAGCATCGATTGCCGAATATTATCCCACTGCAACACTCACCGCAAACTACGGTTGGTTAGGGCAAGGTAAAAATATGCCTTGGTGGAATGGTAGTAAAAACGGAGTGTTTTGGTCAGATTTAGCATCAGTTGGGCTTAATATCCAAATTCCTATTTTCAACGGATTTGCTACAAAATCTAAAATCGAATTAAATAAAATAGAAATAGATAAAGCACAAGCCGATTTGCGAGAAACCAAACTCGGTTTAGATTTGGCTCATAAAAATGCCGTTACCAAATTGGAGAATAATATGACCATGATTAATATGCAAGAGGAAAATGTGGAACTCGCCGAAAAAGTATTATCCAATACCAGAAGCAATTACCAACACGGCTTGGCAACTCTCAACGATATTTTGGATGCCGAAAGAGATTTAACCGAAGCTAAAAACAACCTGACCACAGCAAAATTAGATTACAAATTGGCTGAAATAGAATTATTGAAATCACAAGGGAAAATAAGAACATTAAACGAAATAAACAACTAAAATGAAAAAGAATACATTATTTACAATATTAGCATTGGTCGGTATTGCAGTAGCGTTATTTTTAATTCTTCAGAATAATAAGAAAAAAAACGAAGAGCAAGTTGCCATTGTAGCAGAACGCAATGCCGAAGTTGCCGTAAGAGCCGTAAAAGTAGAAGCCGAAAATATGGATGGCGAGTTTACCGCAAACGGAACTTTTATCCCGAACAAACAATCCCAAATTTCCGCTGAAATGAGTGGACAACTTATCGCACTCTATGTAAAAGAAGGCAGCTATGTAAGAGCGGGACAAAGCATCGGGAGGCTTTCGGGAGATAAAATAAACGTAAATGTAACCAATGCAAAAGCCAATTTGGACAACGCACAAATCGCCCTGAACAGATACGAAATGGCGTACAAAACAGGTGGAGTTACGGCTTTGCAATTAGACCAAGCAAGATTGCAAGTGAAGAACGCAAAAGCACAATTGCAATCTGCACAACTACAATCGGGAGATACCAATATCGTTGCTAAAATCAGTGGAATTGTTAATCAAAAAATGGTAGAAGTTGGTGC
>JAUNTR010000070.1:4850-9371 GCA_030538575.1 Cruoricaptor ignavus
TAACAAAAAATATAAACAATGAAATTAGCAGAAGTATCGATTAAACGACCGAGTTTGGTCATCGTAATGCTTGCGGCAATGATTATTGGCGGGTTGTTCAGTTATTCGCAACTCAGTTACGAACTCATTCCGAAGTTTGAGGTAAAAGTAGTTACCATTTCTACCGTATATCCTGGTGCATCGCCTGCGGAGGTAGAAAATACCGTTTCCCGAAAAATAGAAGATGCTGTATCTGCATTGGAGGGAATAAAGAAAATCCAAGCAAAATCCTATGAAAGTCTTTCTGTGGTCATCATCACTTTCGAGAACGATGCCGATGTAGATTTTGCATTGAATGATGCTCAACGAAAAATAAATGCCATTCGTTCGGATTTGCCCGATGATATAGATGAGCCATCGCTCGCCAAATTTTCTCTTTCAGATATGCCTGTTATCAGTATGGGTGTTACGGCAAACCTTACGGAAAGCGAACTTTATGATTTGATAGATAACAGAATTCAACCAGAATTTTCCAGAATTCCAGGTGTGGCAACTGTAAACATTATTGGTGGACAAGAACGGGAAATTAGAATCAACCTTAATCAAGAAAAATTAGAAGGCTACGGACTTACCATTCCGCAAGTGCAACAGATAATTGCGGCATCTAATATGGATTTCCCTACAGGAAGTTTGAAAACCCGTGAGAACAGTACGCTTATTCGTTTGGCGGGAAAAATATCTTCTGTGGAGCAACTTAGAAACCTGATGATTTCTTCGCAAAACGGACAAAACATCCGACTTTCTGATATTGCAGAAGTACAAGATACTCAAAAACAAGCGACAAAAATTGCGAGAGTAGATCAGCAAAGTACGATTTTGTTGCAAGTACAAAAACAAACTGAAGCCAATGCTGTGGATGTTAGTAATTTGGTTCAAGCAAAAGTAGAAAGCATACAACAGCAATACAAAGCCCAAAATGTGAAAATAGATATTGCTAACGATACTTCTATCTTTACCTTAGATGCTGCAAATGCGGTAATTAAGGATTTATTTATCGCTATTGCCTTGGTAGCTTTTGTAATGTTGTTTTTCTTGCACAGTTTCCGTAATGCACTTATTGTAATGGTGGCTATCCCAACTTCGCTTATTGCGACTTTCATAGGGATAAATCTATTAGGATATAGTTTGAATTTGATGAGTTTGCTTGGGCTTTCCCTTGTGGTTGGTATCCTTGTAGATGATGCAATTGTGGTGATAGAAAACATCCACAGACATATGGAAATGGGCAAAAATAAAGTGCGTGCCGCTTACGATGGTTCTAAAGAAATCGGGTTTACCGTAACCGCTATTACGCTTGTAATTGTTGTGGTATTCTTGCCAATTGCCCTTAGTTCTGGTTTGGTTTCGGATATTATCAGGCAGTTTTGCGTTACTGTGGTTATTGCGACAATGTTGTCATTATTGGTATCGTTTTCCGTTGTGCCTTGGTTGTTTTCCAGATACGGGAAATTGGAACTCATCAGTGATAAATCATTCTTCGGAAAAATCATTCATAAATTTGAGGAAGGATTAACGTGGTTCACCCACAAAATCGAAGGAATTTTGAAATGGAGTCTTCATCATAAGATTAAAACTTTCGTCCTTACTTTTTTCCTTTTTGCAAGTTCGGTTTTGTTAGTTGCTTTTGGTTATATCGGTTCAGATTTCTTTCCAGGAACAGATAAAGGCGAGTTTTTAGTTCAGATAGAAATGCCAAAAGATGTTTCTATAGAAGAAACCAATTTCATTACCCAAAGAGCAGAAAAATACATTTCCGAAAAACCCGAAGTTGTGAGTACAATTACAACCGTTGGGCAAACCAGCGATGGAATGGGAGCATCGCAATCCAGCAATTATAAATCTGAGATTAATGTAGAATTAATTAATAAAAAAGAGCGAAAAGACCCAACTAAAGTCTATGCAGCAAAACTGAAAAGAGAGCTGGAAAAAGAATTGGTAGGAGCTAAAATTACTACGGTTTCTGTCGGATTGATGGGAGCGGAGCAAGCACCTTTGCAGATGACAGTTACAGGAAATACTTTGGATGATGCAATGGCGTATGCTAAAACAGCAGAAACCGCTCTGAAATCCATAGATGGAGCAACGGAAGTAAAGCTAAGTGTGGAAGAAGGAAACCCGGAAATCTCCGTAAGTGTGGATAGAGATAAAATGACAATGCTCGGGCTGAATGTGGCTACGGTTGGACAAACGATGCGTACAGCATTTAGCGGAAATACGGATAATAAATACCGTACAGGAAGTAATGAGTACGACATTAATATCATTTTAGACGAAGCCGACCGTAAAAGTATAGAAGACGTTCGTAATATTACTTTTGTAAATCCTCAAGGGCAAAAAGTACAATTATCGCAGTTTGCAGAAATTGGTTATGCTTCAGGACCAGCATTGTTAGAACGTTACGACAGAGCACCATCTGTTACCGTACAAGCACAAACCATCGGTAAAACCACAGGTGCAGTAGCACAAGAGT
Organism: Cruoricaptor ignavus; assembly: GCA_030538575.1. Classification (GTDB taxonomy): domain Bacteria; phylum Bacteroidota; class Bacteroidia; order Flavobacteriales; family Weeksellaceae; genus JAUNTR01. The sequence continues at coordinate 7,360 of JAUNTR010000070.1, forward strand.
GGGAAGAGAAATTGGCAGACGTGCAAAAACCAAGTGGTGTAAACTGGGTTTGGGGAGGTAATATGGAAAACCAAAGCGAAGGTTTCGGTACATTGGGAGTTGCAATGTTGGCAGCAATTATGTTGGTGTATATGATTATGGTAGTCCTTTACGACGATTTTGTAAAACCATTTATCGTACTGTTTTCCATACCGTTATCTTTTATTGGGGCGTTATGGGCATTGGCACTTACCAACCAAAGTTTGAATATTTTTACCATTTTGGGAATTATTATGCTTATTGGTTTGGTAGCGAAAAATGCCATCTTACTTGTAGATTTCGCAAACCACAGAATGGCTTATGGTGAGAAGATAGAAAACGCACTTATCCAAGCCAACCAAGCACGTCTTCGTCCAATTCTTATGACAACGATTGCGATGGTGTTTGGTATGTTGCCAATTGCAATGGCAAGCGGTGCGGCAGCCGAAATGAACAACGGTTTGGCAATCGTAATTATTGGTGGATTAATCTCGTCTTTATTCTTAACCTTAATTATCGTTCCAGTAGTTTATTACATCGTAGTAAGAATTGAGCATAAGTTTTCTAATAAAGAAAAAGTAGATTACGATGCCGAAATGAAAGCCGACTACACGCACATTCACCCTGAAAATGAAATGGAGTTTTAAGGTAATGAATAATTAAGAAGTTATAATTAATAATGAAGTGATGTGGTAATTAGGTAATTAGGTAATTAGATGATGTGGTAATTTGATAATTATCACATTATCTAATTCTCACATTACCTCATTATCTAATTCCTTCATTTTTCTTACATTTGCAATATGCAGAATTACTTAGAATTTAATTTTAAAATAGAACCACTTCAGCCTTGGAACGAAATTCTAATGGCGGAACTGATACAAGTAGGTTTTGATAGTTTTACCGAAGAACACGATGGCGTTTTGGCGTACATTCCCAAAGAGTTATGGGATGAGGAGCAAATGAAAACGTTGTATATCTTTAATCAAGATGAGGTGCAGATTGCCTATTCCTATCACGAAATGCCGAATATCAATTGGAATGAAGAATGGGAAAAAAACTTCGACCCGATAAATGTAGCCGATAAAGTTCTAATTCGGGCAGAGTTCCACGAGGCAAATCCTAACCTGCACGAGATTGTAATTCAGCCGAAAATGTCCTTCGGTACAGGGCATCATCCAACTACGCATCTGATGATAGAACAAATGTTGCAAATGGATTTCCAAGGAAAAACCGTGTTGGATATGGGTTGCGGAACATCCGTGTTAGCTATTTTTGCAAAACAGAAAGGTGCTGGCAAAACCACAGCAATAGATATTGATGAATGGTCGGTAGAAAATTCCATAGAAAATGCAAAACGCAATAATGTGGAATTGGAAATTTCGCAAGGTACAGCAGAAAATTTGGGCAAAGAGAAATTCGATATTATTTTAGCAAATATCAATCGTAATATTTTAATTTCCGATATTCCAGCCTACGTTTCTGTTCTGAATGATGGCGGAGTTCTGTTGCTTTCGGGTTTATGTTTCTTCGATGTAGATGATATTTTGGAAGTTTGCACCGCACAAGGCCTTACTCTGAAAAACAAACAACAACGAGAGGAATGGATGAGTTTGCTTTTGGAGAAAGATAATTAATGATTAAGAGCCAAGTATCGAGAACCAAGAATCAAGAATCAAGAACCAAAAAAGAAACCAAAATCTATCATTGGAATGGTAAAACTTTGGTAAAGATGTAAAACAAAAAATGGATGTCTTTTTTACAAGCATCCATTTTTTTTTATTTAAAATTAAAGTAAGATTTTATTTGAAATTAATTACAAATTCCTCCTTTGGTACTCTTACTTTTTTCATCGGGGCAATCCAATCTCTTTCCGGGTCTGCAACACCAATATACATTAGCGAAACACTTTTTAGTCCCAATTCTTTTAGGTTGAGAACTTCATCCACAACCTCGTTGATGAAACCTTCTACTGGCGTAGTATCTACTTTTAG
>JAUNTR010000071.1:0-4206 GCA_030538575.1 Cruoricaptor ignavus
TCTTTTGGCGCTAATAATTGTTTGTAAATTAATAAAATATTGAATATCAACTCTTTCTGTTAATTCAGGAAGGGATTTCGTGTTTTTAGTATTTTTCAGATTTTATTTTCGTTAAAAGAATTTTCACTTCGGAACTATAAATTAGGGTCGGAGTGAAGACAAAAAAATATTTTGCACTACACCGTGAAAAGATATACCGGCGTTGCAGTTAGAAAGAGCCAAGAGTAAAGAAAAAAGAACAAAGACTACTTCTGATAGCGTCAAAAATCATTAAAGTCTTCCCTCTTCGGACTTCCATCTTCCATCTTTCTGTATTTTTTTTAACAGTAAAATATTTTTTAACCAACACTTTTCTTATTACTTCATTATGAGTAAATCAAAAGCAGCAAAAGCTATCGCTGAATTGCCGGTAAAAGGAAGGATAAATTTCGCTTCTGCAAAAGGTCGTGTCGCAGCACCCGATTTTTTGGAAGTGCAATTGCAATCTTTCAAGGAGTTTTTCCAATTGGATACTCTTCCGGAATTTAGAGCAAACGAAGGTTTGTACAAAACCTTCCAAGAAAATTTCCCAATTAGCGATTCTCGAAACCAATTCGTTTTGGAATTCTTAGATTATTTGGTAGATTCCCCACGTTATTCTATCGACGAGTGTGTGGAAAGAGGGCTTACCTATTCCGTACCGTTGAAAGCAAGATTGAAACTGTATTGTACCGATCCAGAACACGAGGATTTCCAAACCGTAATCCAAGATGTATATTTGGGACCTGTACCGTATATGACGCCATCTGGCTCATTCATCATCAATGGTGCAGAGCGTGTTATCGTTACACAGCTTCACCGTTCGCCAGGTGTGTTCTTCGGACAAACCTATCACGCTAACGGAACTAAATTGTATTATTCCAGAATTATCCCGTTCAAAGGGTCTTGGATGGAATTTACAACCGATATTAATAACGTGATGTACGCCTACATCGACCGTAAGAAAAAATTACCTTTAACAACTTTATTAAGAGCCATCGGTTTTGAATCTGATAAAGATATTCTACAAATTTTCGATCTTGCAGAGGAAATAAAAGTTTCCAAAGCTGCATTGAAAAAAGTAGAAGGAAGAACTTTGGCTGCGAGAGTTTTGAACACTTGGTTCGAGGATTTCGTAGATGAAGATACAGGCGAGGTTGTTTCTATCGAAAGAAATGAGATTATTCTGGAAAGGGAAACTATTCTGGAAAAAGAACATATTGATATTATTTTGGAAGCAGGTGTGAAATCTATTTTGATTCACAAAGAAAACTCCAGCGAGTTTACCATCATCCAAAATACTTTACAAAAAGACCCTACCAATTCCGAAAAAGAAGCGGTAGAATACATCTATCGTCAGTTGCGTAACGCCGATCCGCCAGATGAGGAAACCGCAAGAGGAATTATAGAAAAACTATTCTTCTCCGAGCAAAGATACTCTTTGGGCGAAGTTGGTCGTTACCGATTGAATAAAAAATTGGACCTGAATATCCCTGTGGATACAGAAGTTCTTACCAAAGAAGATATTATCGCTATCGTTCGCCATTTGATAGAATTGGCAAACTCCAAAGCGGAAGTAGATGATATCGACCACCTTTCCAACAGAAGAATTAAAACCGTTGGCGAGCAATTGGCTGGGCAGTTTGGTGTAGGTCTTTCAAGAATTGCAAGAACCATTCGTGAGAGAATGAACGTGCGTGATAACGAAATCTTCACGCCTGTTGATTTGGTAAATGCTAAAACATTAACCTCCGTTATCAACTCATTCTTCGGAACCAACCAGCTATCTCAGTTTATGGATCAAACCAATCCACTTTCCGAGATTACACACAAAAGAAGATTATCAGCATTAGGACCTGGTGGTCTTTCCAGAGAGAGAGCAGGTTTCGAGGTTCGAGACGTTCACCATACGCACTACGGAAGAATTTGTCCGATTGAAACTCCCGAAGGACCAAACATCGGTTTGATTTCTTCTTTGGGTATTTATGCGAAAATCAACAACTTAGGTTTCATTGAAACACCTTATAGAAAAGTAGAAAATGGTAAAGTAGATTTAGGTTCTGCACCGATTTACTTAAATGCCGAAGACGAAGAGTCCAAAGTAATTGCACAAGCAAACGTGGAATTGAGCGACAAAGGTGATTTCGAAACAGATAGAATTATTGCCCGTTTAGATGGCGATTATCCTGTTGTAGAACCGAATGAGGTTAATTTGATAGACGTTGCTCCGAACCAAATTTCCGGTATTTCTGCATCGCTTATTCCGTTCTTGGAACACGATGATGCGAACCGTGCGTTGATGGGCTCGAATATGATGCGTCAGGCAGTTCCATTATTGAAGCCTCAAGCTCCGATTGTGGGGACAGGTTTGGAACAGCAAGTGGCAAAAGATTCCAGAGTTCTCATCAATGCAGAAGGAAATGGTGTGGTAGAATATGTAGATGCCAGTAAAATCGTTATTAAATACGAAAGAACGGAAGACGAGGATATCGTAAGTTTCGATTCTGCAACTAAAACATACAATCTTATTAAGTTTAGAAAAACCAACCAAAGTACCACAATTACACTAAGACCAAACGTAAGAGTTGGCGATAAAGTGGTTGAAGGACAAGTACTTTGCGATGGTTATGCAACCGAAGACGGAGAATTGGCTTTGGGTAGAAACCTTGTTGTAGCGTTTATGCCTTGGAAGGGTTACAACTTCGAGGATGCGATTGTAATTAATGAAAAAGTGGTTCGTGAGGACTGGTTTACATCCATCCACGTAGATGAATATTCTCTTGAAGTTCGTGATACCAAATTGGGTATGGAAGAACTGACATCTGATATACCAAACGTTTCCGAAGAAGCAACAAAAGATTTGGACGAAAACGGTATGATTAGAATTGGTGCAGAAGTAAAACCAGGAGATATTATGATTGGTAAGATTACACCGAAAGGGGAATCTGATCCAACTCCCGAGGAAAAACTACTTCGTGCCATCTTTGGTGATAAAGCAGGTGATGTAAAAGACGCTTCTTTGAAAGCCGATTCTTCGCTAAGAGGTGTAGTTATCGATAAGAAATTGTTCAGCAGAAACATCAAAGATAAAAAGAAAAGAGCTGAGGAAAAACTGAAATTGGAAGAAATCGAAAACAACTTCCGTGCAAAATTCAACACGCTTAGAAATACCTTAATCGAGAAATTGAATGTTCTCGTAAACGGTAAAACTTCACAAGGTGTGAAAAATGATTTGGACGAAGAGGTAATCGGTAAAGGTGTGAAATTCACGCAAAAACTTTTGACTTCTGTTGAAGATTATGTAAACATCAGCGGTGCAGATTGGACAGTAGATAATGATAAAAATGAATTGATAAAACAATTAATTCATAACTATAAAATTAAGTACAACGATATACAAGGTATCAAAAATCGTGAAAAATTTGCCATCTCCATTGGAGATGAACTTCCTGCGGGTATTATGAAACTGGCAAAAGTTTACATCGCTAAAAAACGTAAACTGAATGTTGGGGACAAAATGGCAGGTCGCCACGGTAACAAAGGTATCGTATCCAGAATCGTTCGTGAAGAAGATATGCCGTTCTTGGAAGATGGAACGCCTGTGGACATCGTACTGAACCCGCTTGGTGTACCATCTCGTATGAACATTGGGCAGATTTACGAAACCGTTCTTGGTTGGGCTGGTAAAAAATTAGGATTGAAATTTGCAACACCGATTTTCGATGGAGCATCTCTCGACCAAATTACCAAATATACCGACGAGGCAGGATTACCAATCTACGGAAACACCCACCTTTACGATGGTGGAACAGGGGAAAGATTTACACAACCAGCAACCGTGGGAGTTATCTATATGCTGAAATTAGGACATATGGTTGATGACAAAATGCACGCACGTTCCATCGGTCCATACTCACTTATTACGCAACAGCCGCTTGGTGGTAAAGCACAATTTGGTGGTCAGCGTTTTGGAGAGATGGAGGTTTGGGCATTAGAAGCATTCGGTGCATCTAACATTTTGAGAGAAATCCTTACCGTGAAGTCGGATGACGTAATTGGTAGAGCGAAAACTTACGAAGCGATAGCCAAAGGCGAAGCAATGCCAGAGCCTGGTATTCCTGAATCTTTCAACGTATTGCTTCATGAATTGCAAGGTCTTGGTCTTGATGTGAGATTAGAGGAATAATT
>JAUNTR010000071.1:4306-9362 GCA_030538575.1 Cruoricaptor ignavus
ATGTCAAATAAAAATAAATCAAGTAGATTTACAAAAATCTCAATCGGGTTGGCTTCGCCAGAATCTATCCTTCAAGAATCAAGAGGAGAAGTTCTGAAGCCAGAAACCATTAATTACAGAACGCATAAGCCGGAAAGAGATGGCTTGTTCTGCGAGAAAATCTTCGGCCCTGTAAAAGACTACGAATGTGCCTGCGGTAAATACAAAAGAATCCGCTACAAGAACATCGTGTGCGACCGTTGTGGGGTAGAAGTTACCGAGAAAAAAGTACGTCGTGAGAGAATTGGACACATCAATTTGGTTGTGCCTGTGGCTCACATTTGGTATTTCCGTTCCTTGCCGAACAAAATCGGTTACCTTTTGGGCTTGCCTTCCAAAAAATTGGATATGATTATCTATTACGAAAGATATGTTGTTATCCAACAAGGGATTGCGAAAAAAGCCGATGGTTCCGATTTCGATGAAATGGAGTTCCTTACAGAAGAAGAATATTTGGATGTTTTGGAAACACTTCCTATCGAAAACCAATATCTTGATGATTCTGACCCTGATAAATTCGTTGCGAAAATGGGGGCAGAAGCCGTTGAGGAATTATTAAAAAGAATAGACCTTGATGCTTTGTCTTTCGATTTAAGACACAAAGCACACAACGAAGGTTCTAAACAAAGAAGAACAGAAGCCCTGAAAAGACTGAATGTTGTTGAGGCTCTTAGAGGTGCAAATACAAGAATGATTAACCGCCCAGAATGGATGGTAATGCGTGTTCTTCCAGTTATTCCACCAGAATTGAGACCGCTTGTTCCGCTTGATGGTGGGCGTTTTGCAACTTCGGATTTGAATGACCTTTACAGAAGAGTAATCATCCGTAACAACCGTTTGAAGAGACTTTTGGAAATCAAAGCTCCAGAAGTAATTCTTAGAAACGAGAAACGTATGTTGCAAGAAGCGGTAGATTCACTTTTCGATAATACAAGAAAATCTTCAGCTGTAAAATCTGAAAGCAACAGACCATTGAAATCTCTTTCAGATTCATTGAAAGGTAAGCAAGGGCGTTTCCGTCAGAACCTTCTTGGTAAAAGGGTAGATTACTCTGCACGTTCGGTAATTGTTGTTGGTCCAAACTTGCAACTTCACGAGTGCGGTATCCCGAAAGATATGGCAGCGGAACTTTACAAACCATTTATCATCAGAAAGCTGATTGAAAGAGGAATTGTAAAAACCGTAAAATCAGCCAAGAGAATTATCGATAAAAAAGAACCTGTGGTTTACGACATCTTGGAAAACGTGATGAAAGGGCATCCTGTTCTTCTCAACCGTGCACCTACGCTTCACAGATTGGGTATCCAAGCATTCCAACCAAAGATGATTGAAGGGAAGGCAATTCAGCTTCACCCATTGGTAACTACGGCTTTCAACGCCGACTTCGATGGTGACCAAATGGCGGTTCACTTGCCACTCGGTCCAGAAGCTATTTTGGAAGCACAATTATTAATGCTTGGTTCACAAAATATCCTTAACCCTGCGAATGGTTCTCCGATTACCGTACCTTCTCAGGATATGGTTTTGGGTCTTTATTTTATGACCAAAGAAGCATCTTCAACAGATGAAATTAAAATAAAAGGTGAAGGCTTAGCATTCTATTCTCCGGAAGAAGCAGAAATAGCTTATGCAGAAGGAAAAGTTTCCCTAAATGCAAAAGTAAGATGTAAACTTCCTGTGAAAAATGATGAGGGCGTTTTGGAAACTAAATTGATAAATACTACGGTAGGTAGAATTTTGTTCAACCAAATTGTACCGAAACAAGTAGGATATATTGATGAGCTTTTGACTAAAAAATCACTGAGAAACGTTATTGGTAGAATTTTAGCAGATACCGATTTCCCGACTACGGTTAAGTTCTTAGATGATATGAAAAACCTTGGTTACTCCAACGCATTCCGTGGCGGATTATCGTTCTCGTTGGCAGATATTGTTGTACCGAACGAGAAGAGAGATATGATTTCCAAAGCGGTGGAAAACGTAGATGAAATTAAGGCAAACTATAATATGGGTCTTATTACAGATACCGAAAGATATAACCAAGTTATCGACGTTTGGACGAACACCAATGCAGGACTTACCGAAATGATTATGAGCAGAATGAAAACCGACCAAGGTGGTTTCAACTCTGTTTATATGATGTTGGATTCTGGAGCGAGGGGTTCCAAGGAACAGATTCGTCAGTTATCAGGTATGCGTGGTTTGATGGCAAAACCGCAAAAAGCAGGTTCTACTGGTGCGGAAATTATCGAAAACCCGATTGTAGCGAACTTTAAAGAAGGTCTTTCCATTTTGGAATACTTTATCTCTACCCACGGTGCTCGTAAAGGTCTTGCGGATACCGCTCTTAAAACTGCCGATGCTGGTTACCTTACCAGAAGATTGGTAGATGTGGCACAAGACGTAATCGTAACAGAAGACGATTGTGGTACACTAAGAGGTACAGAGGTTTCTCCATTGAAAAAGAATGATGAAATCGTGGAAAAATTATCCGAAAGAATTTTGGGTAGAGTTTCCCTACACGATGTTTATCATCCAGAAACAGATGAGTTACTTGCCAACGCCGATGAATTGATAGATGAAGCGATTGCTAAAAAAATAGAAGAAGCTGGTATAGAAACTGTGGAAGTTCGTTCGCCATTAACTTGCGAAGCGAAGAGAGGTATCTGTGCAAAATGCTACGGACGAAATCTTGCAACAGGCAAAGTTATCCATATGGGAGAAGCCGTAGGTGTTATTGCAGCACAATCCATTGGGGAACCAGGAACTCAGCTGACGTTGAGAACCTTCCACCAAGGGGGAACTGCGGGTAACGTTTCCGAAAATCCAAGTATCGTTGCAAGAAGAGATGGTATCGTGGAAATGGATGAAGTAAGAACCGTAACCTCTGAAAACGAATTTGGAGAAGTACAAGAAGTGGTAGTTTCTCGTTCTACGGAATTCCGTTTGGTAGCCGATAACGAAGCGAGAACTCCGCTAATGGTTGCCAACCTGCCTTATGGTTCTGCATTGTCTGTAAAACCTGGTGATAAAGTGAAAAAAGGAGACCTTATTGCAAAATGGGATCCTTACAACGCTGTAATTATCGCAGAAACAGCAGGTAAGGTAGAATACGAGGACATTATCCAAGGTATTTCCTTCCAATTGGAAATTGATGAACAAACAGGTTTCGAGGAAAAAGTAATCTCGGAATCCAGAAATAAAAAAGCCGTACCTACACTAAAAGTAGTAGATACAAAAGGCGAGGAACTGAAAGGCTATAACTTGCCTGTGGGTGCCCACCTTATGGTAAACGATGGTGAAAAAATTAAGGCTGGTAAAGTCTTAATTAAAATCCCAAGAAAATCTGCAAAAGCAGGGGACATCACGGGTGGTCTTCCAAGGGTAACCGAATTGTTCGAAGCGAGAAATCCTTCAAATCCTGCCGTAGTTACAGAGATTGATGGGGTAGTGTCTTACGGAAAAATAAAAAGAGGTAACCGAGAACTAATTGTTGAAGCGAAAACTGGCGAAAGAAAAATCTATTTGGTAAAACTTTCCAACCAAATTTTGGTTCAAGAAAACGACTTTGTGCGTGCAGGTTCTCCACTTTCCGATGGTTCTGTAACACCAGATGATATCCTTAGAATAAAAGGTCCAACTGCGGTTCAGGAATATCTTGTTAATGAAATACAAGAAGTTTACCGTTTGCAAGGGGTGAAAATTGATGATAAGCACTTCGAGATTATCGTACGCCAAATGATGACCAAAGTGTCTATTGTAGATGGCGGAGATACACAGTTCTTGGAAGGTGCTTTGGAACACAAATACGATTTCTTGGAAGAAAACAACAGAGTTTTCGGATTGAAAGTCGTTGTAAGCGAAGGAGATTCCAAAGAATTTAAACCAGGACAAATGATAACTGCAAGAGAACTTCGTGATGAAAACTCTAAGTTGAAACGTGAAGACTTGCAATTGGTAGAAGTAAGAGAAGCCTTGCCTGCAACGGCAACTCCTGTGCTTCAGGGGATTACGAGAGCGGCTCTACAAACCAAATCGTTTATGTCTGCGGCGTCCTTCCAGGAAACGACAAAAGTATTGAACGAAGCAGCGGTTTCAGGTAAAATAGATGCCCTAAACGGTCTGAAAGAAAATGTAATCGTAGGACACAGAATTCCTGCGGGAACAGGACTGAAAGAATACCAAAATATTATTGTAGGTTCTAAAAAAGAATTCGAAGACCTAAATTAATTCAAAATTAAATGTTCAATGTTCAAATGTTTTTCTTATTTTTGAGCATTGAACAATTTAATTTATAAATTTTAAACTTTAAAGCAAAAAATTATGGACAATCAAAATCCACAAGATGGTAACATCAACATCCAATTGAACGAAATGGTAGCCTCTGGCGTATATTGTAACTTAGCATTGGTAAACCACTCTCCATCCGAGTTTGTTTTGGATTTCATCCAACTAATGCCAGGTGTACAACAAGCGAATGTAAGATCCAGAGTAATCTTGGCTCCGCTTCATGCAAAAAGAGTTCTAAATGCACTTCAACAAAATATCGCTAACTACGAGCAACAATTTGGCGAAATAAAAGAAGTAGAACCTTTCGTTATTGGTCAAAATAATAATGTACAAGCTTAGTTTTAATTAAGTTTTTATGCAAATAAAAATCCCAATCTTTTTAGGTTGGGATTTTCATTTTATGGATTTTGAGTGGAATGCAATTGCATTATCTTATCTCGTTGTACGGAAAGTACGCCTTTTACTTTCTCGAAATAAGAAATGGCGGTTTCCATAGATTTCTCATCAGGGATTTTTATTGCAATACCATTCATCGTTTTGTATTCGTAAATGAGTTCTGCTCCAAAATCATTTACAGATTTTAGTAAAAACTCATTCCCAATTTCAGCATCATAATAGATGATGAGGTTTCGGGTATAGTTATTATTTGTATTGTCATTTTTAGTTTCTACGGGAATATTTTGTGCAATTTTGGTCTTGCAAGATTGTAGAAAAAAAGCAACAAGAA